>CAXRCQ010000281.1:0-4360 GCA_964228845.1 Blastomonas sp. | reverse complement strand
CGCGAGGGCAGGCCGGGCCGATATTGGCCTTCTAGCAGCTCATAGCGAACGCGGATGCTTCCGGTGATGGTGAGTTGCTCGTCCATGCCTGCATTCTGGCGAAAGCCGGCGTGCACAGTCGGCGCAATGCGATCTGACTCTGGGCTCCGGTTTTCGCCGGAGAGCGGCGCGGGGGCTGACGAGCCAGCTTGCGCAAGGGCTGCCGGGGAGGTGACCGCCATTCCGATTGTCAGCAAAGATGCGAATGCGCGCAAATGTCTTTCCCCCGATCCGGGGCTTAACCGAAAAGCGATCAGGCCGCGAGTGCCGGTTCGACCGGCTCGGTCGAGGTGATCCAGCCGCCGCCGAGAACGCGGTCTCCGGCATAGAGCACTGCCGCCTGGCCCGGCGCGACACCATATTCGGGCTGGAGGAAGACGAGCCGCCGGTTTGCGCCGCTGCCCTCGATCTGCACCGGCGCGGGCCGGGCGAGCGAGCGGACCTTGGCTTCCATCGGCCCGTCATGGCTGCCGCCGATCCAGTTCAGGTCGGTGATCTCGGCGGCGCGCGTCGCCAGGGCCGAGCGCGGACCGACGATGACGCGGCGCTTGTCCGCGTCGAGCTTGACGACATAGAGCGGCACGGGCTGTCCGCCGATCTCCAGCCCCTTGCGCTGGCCGATGGTGTAATGGATCAGCCCCCTGTGCTCGCCGAGCACGCGGCCATCGATATGCACGATCTCGCCGCCGGTATCGGCATCGGGGCGCACCTTGCGCACGACCGCGGCATAATCGCCGTCGGGGACGAAGCAGATATCCTGGCTGTCGGGCTTGGCGGCCACGATCAGGCCCATGTCCTGGGCCATCGCGCGGACCTGCGTCTTGGGCAGGTCGCCGAGCGGAAAGCGCAGGAAGTCCATCTGTTCGTCGGTGGTGGCGAACAGGAAATAGCTCTGGTCGCGCGCCGGATCGTGCGCGCGGTGCAATTCGCTGCGGCCATCGGCGCCGATCACGCGGCGGACATAATGACCGGTGGCCAGGCAATCCGCGCCAAGATCGCGCGCCATCTGCAGCAGATCGGTGAACTTCACGCCCATGTTGCACTGAATGCAGGGAATGGGGGTGCGCCCGGCCATATATTCGTCGGCAAAGCGCTCGACCACGGATTCGCGGAAGCGGCTTTCGTGATCGAACACATAATGCGCAATGCCGAGGCGGTCGGCGACCGCGCGCGCATCGCGGATATCCTGGCCTGCGCAGCATGACCCTGCGCGCTTCACTGCCGCGCCATGATCATAGAGCTGCAGCGTTATGCCGATCGTCTCTGCGCCGGTGGCGGCGGCGAGGCCCGCGACGACCGACGAATCGACGCCGCCCGACATCGCCACGACGATCCGCCGCGCCTTCATGTCGCCGTCGAGCTGGAAACCGGAAAAAGCGGGAAGCTGCATGGCGTGCATTTACCTGTGGCGGCGAATTTGTGCCACCCTGGGACTGCAAAAATTTGCCAGGCTCCGAAACAGCGGGAAAAGTCCCGGAATTCCGGGGTTTCGAGCACAATCTTAGCGGCATTTAACCAAGGCTAATCACCCGTGAAGGCTGCTTTTACCTGCTCTTACGGTTTGGCTGATACACCCCGTGCATGGACATGAACTTCCCCCATGACTCAGTCCACCAAGCCTCTCGCGTGCCAGTCAACCTGCGCGCATTGGACATGGACATCCTGCGTGCGCTGGCAGCCGCGCCGGTGATTGCGCGTCCCAGCCATACCCCCATGGTTAAGGACGCAGGCGATCCGGTGCAGGTGCTGGCGGCATGGCTGGCTGGCCAGGTGCGGGCCGACCGAGTGGTGCCGGGCAGCTTCAATCCGCACTTTGCCGCCCTTTTGAACCGCTTCACCCCGGCGGAACAGCAGGGTGAAAATGGCGTTTACCATTGTGCTTCAGTCAATCGAAAAGCCGATTGGTTACACCCTGGCCACGCGCAAAGTTGCAGTAACCAGGCCTTTTGAGGACGTGATGATCGAGAATCAGAAAATCAAACCGGCACAGGTCATAGGTCCGCTCGGCGAACCGTTGACGCTGGACAACCTGCCGGCCCCGGGCACCAAGCGCTGGGTCGTTCGCCGCAAGGCGGAAGTCGTCGCGGCCGTCAATGGCGGCCTGCTGACGATCGACGAGGTATGCGAACGCTATGACCTGACGCTCGAGGAGTTCGCCTCTTGGCAGCGTGCCGTCGATCGCTCGGGGATGCCGGGTCTGCGCGTCACGCGCATCCAGCATTATCGCGACCTTTACGAGCGCCAGCAGCGCTACTGAGCTTCGCGGACAAGGCACAACAGAAAAGGGGAGCAGTCCGGATGCGGACCGCGCCCCTTTTCTGTTGAACCTTTGCCCATCCCCTTGGGGACGGGCGCGGGATTATTCGGCCGCGGCAGCTTCCACATCACCCGATTCCGCCGCCTTGCGACGGGGCGCGGCGCGGCGCTTGGGCTTGGGTGCTTCGGCTTCGGCCGGCGCTTCGCTGGCATTGCCGATTGCGGGCGGCAGGATCATCGGGTCGAGCGCGTTGTTGCTGTCTTCCTGTGCGGCGCGCGGCGGACGTCCACGACCGCGCAGTGTGCGGCGTGGCTTGCCATCGGCGTCTTCGGTCTGCGCGGCTTCAGCGGGGGCAGGGCTGGCGTCCGCCTCTTCCTGACCGGCAGATTCATCGCGACGCGGGCGGCGTTCTTGGCGGTGGCCTTCTTCCCGATCGGCACGCGGGCGACGCTCGCGGCGCTCGTTGTTCTGACGCGGCTCGCGCTGCGAACTTTCGCGACGCTGGTTGCGGGCTTCATCCTGCTCCTCGCCGTCGTCGTCCTGACCCCGCCCATTGGCATCATCGGACTGGTCCTGCGCGTAATTGCGCTGAGCCTGGCCCTGCGACGAACCATAGACGCCATCATCCTCGTCATCGGCATAGTCGGTGCCGTTATCGCGGCCCTGATCCTCGCGCGGACGGCGATATTCGTCCTGGCGGGCGCGGTTGTCGGCGAGGACGCGGAAATAATGGTCGGCAAATTGCAGATAATATTCGGTCGCCACGCGGTCGCCGTTCATCTGCGCATCGTGCGCCATCTTCTTGTATTTTTCGAGCATCTGCGTGGCATTGCCGCGCGCCCGGCTGTCGATCCGGTTGCCCTGATCCATGCCTCCGCCGCGACCATTGTTCTGCGGACGGTTATTGCCACGGCCGCGACGACGGCTCGTTCCACGATTGTTGTTCAAAGTTGACGCTTCCTTATCAGTCGCAAGTGTCCTGCGTGTCCTCTGCGCGTCCGTGCATGCGCTGCCCAAAGGCGCGCCGCGCGTCCCAAGCCTTTCATCCGCTTTGAGTGGCCGTGATAAGCTGCCCGAAATAGATGATTGGGGTCAGCAAGCGTGATGGGCCCTTCGCCGGCATCAGCGTTCTTGCTGTACAGGTGGTAGCGGTTCGCCAGGGGCTTGCCAAGCGAAATATCAGCCAGCGCCTGCGCTGCGCAATATCAGTGCGCGGTCATGCCCGGCGAGATCGCGGCGGGACTGCACGGTGAAGCCCAGGCCTGCGGCGATTGCCGAAACCGCTGTGCGCTGGCTCGCCCCGATCTCGAGGATCGCGACGCCTTCGGGTGCAAGCAAGGCGGGGAGCGCAGGAATGAGGAGGCGGTAATCGTCCAGCCCTTCGGCTCCCGAAAAAAGCGCGCTATGGGGTTCGTGTGCCATCACCTGGGGGGCTAGCGCCGCATCGCTCTCGATATAGGGCGGGTTGGCGAGGATCAGGTCGAACGGGCCTGGCAGGGCACCGGTCCAGCCCTTTGTCCTCCAATCACCGTGCGTCATCCGTGCGCGGCTGGCCAGTCCTGCAGCCTCGGCATTGGCGCGGGCAATGGCGAGTGCGGGCTCGCTGGCATCGATGCCTGTGCCCATGGCCTGCGGAAATTCGGCCAGGGCAGCGAGCAGCAATGCTCCCGATCCGGTGCCGAGATCGAGAATGCGCATGGGTGCGCGATCCGCAAAGGCTTCCAGCGCAGCCTCGATCAGCGTCTCGCTGTCGCTGCGCGGGATCAGCACGGCGGGAGAGACGGCCAGGGTGAGCGTCCAGAAATCCTGCTGGCCGATAATATAGGCGACGGGTTCATGGGCGCTGCGCCGCGCGAGCCGCTCGGCAAAGCCGGGAGGCACCGGATCGCGGGTGCGCAGCAGCAGCATCTGCCCGCGATCGGTGCCCAGCGCATCGGCCATCAGCAGCTCGGCATCGAGCCGAGGCGTTTCGGAAACGTTTGCCAGCACCTGCGCTGCCTCGCTCAGAGCCTCGGCGATCGTCATGCCGACCATCCGTGCTCCGGCGAAAGCCGGAGCCAAGGG
>CAXRCQ010000280.1:0-2534 GCA_964228845.1 Blastomonas sp. | reverse complement strand
CGGACTGGATGCCGGTGCGGCTGTCGGGCGCAAAGCCGATGCCGAAGCGGGCGAGGGTCTCTGCGGTCAGCCCCCGGTTCTTCAGATAGGCCCGCGCTTCCTCGCCGGCGGCGCTGTGGAGCTGCGCGACGAACCAGTCCTGCGCCGCCTGGCAGACATCGTGCAGGCTCGCGCGCGCCTCGGCCTGGCGCGCCGCGCGCGGATCGGGCGCAGGCAGGCTCATCCCCGCCTCGGCGGCGAGCTCCTTCACCGCGTCCATGAAGCCCAGCCCCTGGTGATCGGTCAGGAACCGGATCGCATCGCCATGCGCCCCGCAGCCGAAGCAATGGTAGAAGCCCTTGTCGTCGTTGATCGTGAAGCTCGGCGTCTTCTCGTTATGGAAGGGGCAGCAAGCCTTGTACTCGCGCCCCGCGCGCTGCACCTTCACATGCCGCCCGATCAGCGTGGACAGCGTGATCCGCGATCGCAGTTCGTCCAGCCATTGCGGGGATAGGGTCATGCGGGTGTGCGGCGCAGGTTGGTAGCTAAGCCGTTCCCTGCGTCTCTTTCGGACTCTGTGCCGAGCTGGGTAAAATTCATCGTGGCTGAAATACTGCCAATAGACTGAAGTCGCGCATACGTCCCTCGACTTCGCTCGGGACAAACGGGAAGGAGGGCGAATTGCCCTGGAAATGGTGAAAGGCGGTTAATGCAGGATTTCCTCATGGAAGCTTAGCTTTCCCCTTGTCACCCTGACCGAGTCCCCCCCCGTTTGTCCCGAGCGAAGTCGAGGGACCTGCGTGTTGCTGTCCGTCCTGCACAACCCGCTCATGCGGCGGTCGCGCAAAGTGACTGACCATTTTCCAATAGCCATTGATCAAGCCGATCTTCTTGGCGCGAGACCAGGACTGTACCTGTTTCTCGAACTCGATCACATCCCCACGCGTCTGGTAATATTCGCTCCAAACCAATTCCACGGGTCGCCTGTGCGAGGTGAAGTCGCAGAACCCGCCATGCTGGTGCTCGCCCATCCTCCGATCGAGATCATCCGTCTGGCCGGTGTAGAATTTTCCGTCCGCGCATTTCAGGATGTAGACCCAGAACGCCATGACTTTGGTCTCGATGGTTGAGCAGACGTCCCTCGACTTCGCTCGGGACAAACGGGCAGGATTTTGTGGGTGTTGGGAATCAAGCCCCCGCGAGCGCCTCCTTCACCCAGGCGCTGGCCTTGCTCATGTCGAGTTCGCTGCCGTGGCGCGCCTTTACCTCGGCCATGACCTTGCCCATGTCCCTGAGGCTGGCCGCCCCCGTGTCCGCGACCACTTTCGCGATCGCCGCCCTGGCCGCAGCCTCGTCCATCTGCGCGGGCAGGAATTCCTCGATCACCGCGACCTCGGCGGCTTCCTGCGCGGCGAGTTCGGCGCGGCCGCCCTGTTCGTACATGGCGATCGATTCGCGGCGCTGCTTGATCATCTTCTGCAGCACCTCGGTGACCATCGCATCGTCATCGGCCGGCGCGGCCTGGGTGCGCAGCTCGATGTCGCGGTCCTTGATCTTGGCGAGGATCAGCCGGACGGCCGCCGTGCGCTCCTTGTCGCCGGCCTTCATGGCAGAGACCTGCGCAGCTTTCAGCGAATCGCGAATCATGCGCGCGAACCTTTCTTTCCCGTGGATTTTGGAACAAGCGTTCAACCTAGCCGGATAAAAATGTTTTTCATAGATTGACCGTGCAAGCCACCCGCGCCTAGTGACCCGCCAATTTGGCCGCTGTCCGGCAGGAAGCGTCACGGGGCTTTGGCCCGGCCTTGTCCTGCCATATCCTGCGGCCCGGCACATTCGCGACTCATACCGCAAGGCAAGGAACACGATCCATGGCGCACGCCACCACCTCCGCTCAACCCCAAGGCGCGACCGGCCTGTTGCTGCTGGCCGATGGCACCGCGATCTGGGGCAGGGGCTTCGGGGCCGCAGGCGCCAAGGCGGGCGAGGTGTGCTTCAACACCTCGATCACCGGCTATCAGGAAATCCTGACCGATCCGAGCTATGCCGGGCAGATCATCACCTTCACCTTCCCGCATATCGGCAATGTCGGCGCCAACCCGGAAGACATCGAGGCGGACGTGCCGCACGCACTGGGCTGCATCGTGCGGCAGGACGTGACCAATCCGAGCAGCTTCCGCTCCGCCCAGCATTTCAGTGACTGGCTGGCCGCGAACAACCAGATCGGGATTTCGGGCGTCGATACCCGCGCGCTCACCCGCCGCATCCGCGAGGCAGGCGCACCCAATGCGGTGATCGCGCACGCGCCCGACGGCGTGTTCGACATGCCCGCTTTGCTCGCATTGGCGCAGGGCTGGCCGGGGCTCGAGGGCATGGACCTCGCGATCGAGGTCACCGGCGCCGAGACGCGCGGCTGGGACGGCGGCAAATGGACCTTGGGCCATGGCTATGCCGCGATGGGCGAGGGCGACCGCCCCCATGTCGTCGCGATCGATGATGGCGCGAAGCACAATATCTGCCGCTCGCTGGTCGAGGCGGGCGCGAAGGTGACCGTG
>CAXRCQ010000279.1:0-3241 GCA_964228845.1 Blastomonas sp. | reverse complement strand
GTGCGATCATCCAACAGAGCCTTCCAGGCTGATCCCCAGCAGCTTCTGCGCCTCGACCGCGAATTCCATCGGGAGTTGCTTGAGCACCTCGCGCGCGAAGCCGTTGACGATCAGCGCCACCGCGTCTTCCTGCGAAAGCCCGCGCTGCATCGCGTAGAACAGCTGGTCGTCGCTGATCTTGCTGGTCGTCGCCTCGTGCTCGATCGTGGCGGAAGGATTGCGCACCTCGATATAGGGCACGGTATGCGCGCCGCACTGGTCGCCGAGCAACAGGCTGTCGCACTGGGTGAAGTTGCGCACGCCTTCCGCGCCGGGGGCGACGCGCACCAGCCCGCGATAGGTGTTGTTGCTCTTGCCGGCGCTGATCCCCTTGGACACGATGGTCGAGCGGCTGCCCTTGCCATTGTGGATCATCTTGGTGCCGGTATCGGCCTGCTGATAGTTGTTGGTGACCGCGACCGAATAGAATTCGCCGACGCTGTCCTCGCCGTTGAGCACGCAGCTCGGATATTTCCACGTCACCGCAGAGCCGGTCTCGACCTGGGTCCAGCTGATCTTGGAGCGCGCGCCCTGCGCCAGGCCGCGCTTGGTGACGAAATTGTAGATGCCGCCCTTGCCATCGGCATCGCCGGGATACCAGTTCTGCACGGTCGAGTACTTGATCTCGGCATCATCGAGCGCGACCAGTTCGACCACGGCGGCGTGGAGCTGGTTCTCGTCGCGCTGCGGCGCGGTGCAGCCTTCGAGATAGGACACGTAACTGCGCTTGTCGGCGACGAGCAGCGTGCGTTCGACCGGGCCGGTATTTTCCGCGTTGAGGCGGAACTCGGTGGAAAGCTCCATCGGGCAGCGCACGCCTTCGGGGATGTAGACGAAGGTGCCGTCGGAAAAGACCGCGCAGTTCAAGCACGCGAAATAGTTGTCGCGCACCGGCACCACCTTGCCGAGCCACTTCTTCACCAGCTCGGGATGCTCGCGGATCGCCTCGCTGATCGACATGAAGATCACGCCCGCGCGGCTCAGTTCCTCGCGGAAGGTGGTGGCGACCGAGACGCTGTCGAAGACCGCGTCGACCGCGACCTTGCGCGCGCCCTCGACCCCGGCGAGCACCTTCTGCTCCTCGATCGGGATGCCGAGCTTTTCATAGACGCGCAGGATTTCGGGATCGACCTCGTCGAGCGACCCCAGCTTGGGCTTGGCCTTGGGCGCGGCGTAATAATAGGCGTCCTGATAATCGATCGGCGGGTAATGCAGCTTGGCCCAGTCGGGCTCGGGCATGTCCTGCCAGATGCGGAAGGCCTTCAAGCGCCATTCGAGCATCCATTCGGGCTCTTTCTTTTTGGCGCTGATATAGCGGACGATATCCTCGTTCAGCCCCTTGGGCGCGAGTTCCTGCTCGATATCGGTGGTGAATCCCCATTCATAGGTGCCCACCTTTTCCGCCGCAGCCCAGGCATCGGCATCGCGCACCCTGGTGTCGTCCGGGCTTTCAGCGGTGTTGCTGCTGTCGGTCACGATACGGTCCTTTTGAAATCAAGCGGGTGTTCGGGGCGGCGGGGGTCGGGGATGTGCTGGCCGAGGCTGGCGAGCGTGACCGATCCCAGGGCCGCGCGAATGGTGCGGTTGACGATCTGCCAGTGCGGGCGGACATGACAGCTACCCTCGATCGCGCAATCGCTGGCATGTTCTCCGGAGCAGACGGTGATGGTGATCGGGCCGTCGACGGCCTCGACGATATCGGCGAGCGTGATCGCGGCGGGCGGGCGCGACAGGCGAAAGCCGCCGCCTGCGCCGCGTACCGATTCGATCAGCCCCGCGGCGGAGAGCTTGCTGACCAGCTTCTGCGCGGTGGGCAGCGGAAGGCCCGTCTCTTCGGCCAACGCCCTGGCGTTACACCGCATGCCGCCGCAATGGCGCGCAGCGGCGCTCATCAGCACCACGGCATAATCGGCAAGACTGGACAGGCGCATAAGAGCCCTCGCTGCTAATCGGAGTGAATCGTTCCGATTAGCAGATGGCTGTTCTAGCGTCGCAAATCAAGGATTTGTTGGTTGAACTACCCGCCCCTACCCGCCGAAAGCGGCGCGGGGCGGGTCAATGCTGCTCGCGGGAGGGAGCCGCGTGTCAGCCGTTCACATCATCCTGCGTTACCGGAACGATGCGGATTTCGACGCGGCGGTTCTGCGCACGCCCCTCTTCGGTGGTGTTCGAGGCTACCGGCTGCGATTCGCCGAAGCCGCGCGTGGCAAGGCGTGCCGACTGGACGCCGCGGCTGCTGAGATAGCTGGAAACCGACTGGGCACGGCGTTCGGACAGCGACTGGTTATACGCGTCGCTGCCGGTCGAATCGGTATGGCCATAGACGTCGATATAGGTGCTTTCATATTGCACCAGCGTCGAGGCGACGTCGTTCAGCGTGTTGCGGAATTCGGGCTTCACCGCCGAGCTGTCGACGTCGAAGGTCACCTGGCTGGGCATGTTGAGCAGCAGGCTGTCACCGTCACGAACGACATCGATGCCGGTGCCAGCGGTCTTCTGACGCAGTTCGCGCTCCTGCTGGTCGAGATAATAGCCGATGCCTGCGCCCGCGACGGCACCGATCCCTGCACCGACGATCTTCTCGGTCCGATCGCGACGGCCGCCGACGATATCACCCAGCAGATAGCCGCCCAGTGCGCCGCCAATGCCGCCGATCGCGGTCTTGCTGATGCGCTGCTGGCCGGTTTCCGGATCGGTCACACAGGCACCGAGTGCCAGGCTGGCCAGGCCTGCAAAGGCCGCGATACGGATGGTCTTGCTGTTCATCATGAGCTCCTGCGATCAGTCTTCTACCTTATGGACGCCTCGGCACGTCTCATCCGCTAATGCGATTATACGGCTGAATGGTTCCCGAACCCGTTTGTAACATCGTTTAATTTCTTCAGGAGCCGATCCGGCCAGTGGCGCTGTTGCATGTGCGAAAGAACGTGACATGGCGCGGACCCGCGATATAGGGTGCAGGCTTAACCCGATAAGGCCCGATGGACCCTCTCCCCCCCTTTCCCTGGCTGGATGTCGTCATCATCCTGGCGCTGATCGTGCTCAACGGCGTGTTCGCGATGTCCGAACTGGCGATCGTGTCGGCGCGCAATGCCAGGCTCGAAACGATGGCGCGCGATGGCAGCAAGGGAGCGCGCACGGCGCTCAAGCTGGGTGCCGATCCGGGCAAGTTCCTCTCCACCGTGCAGATCGGCATCACGCT
>CAXRCQ010000278.1:0-5320 GCA_964228845.1 Blastomonas sp. | reverse complement strand
TTCCGAGATTATCGAGCAGCAATTGTTCGGCCCGGTGCTCAGCGAATATCGCGAGATGGCGCTGCGCATCCGTCAGGATGCGCGCCAGCTGCTCAGCGGGTTCGACGATCTCGATACCGCGCTGCGGCTCGACCGCAATGCGATCGATGATCCGCAAGGCCATCTGCCGCTGGCCGATCTTATCGAGCGGCTTTCCGCGCGCACCCAGCCGCTGCTCGACTATTCGGGCGCGCAGCTGAACATCGGTCCGCTTCCGCCCGGAGCGGTCATCGCGATGTCGGCTCAGGCGCTCGACCGCATCGTGCCTCGCCTGGCCGGGGCCCTGATCGGCAGCTGCGCGCATGGCGAGATGCTCGACGTGACGCTGGAACAGGGCGGGCAGGGGATCATGATGAGCTTCGCGCGCCCGCAATCGCTGGCGGCTCTGGATGAGGACGCGCTGTTCGACGTCGATCGCGCCGATACGGGCGCAGGCGATGGCGGGCCGCTGCTGGGCCTCGGGTTCTGCCTGCGCCTGGTGCGCAACCTGCTGGCAAGCCATGGCGGGCAGCTGGCGATTGACGAGCACGCTCTGCGCTTGACCTTGCCGGAAGCCGCGATTAGCGCAGAAGCGGCACGTTCCTAGGGCGGGAGGAACGCGCGCGGCGCGGTACGGGGGTGCCGTACCGATCATGTGCGACGCTGCGAGACATGAGCGAATGACCTTTGCAAGATTGCCGGGCAAGGACGATTTCGTCCGCTTTTCGCCCGATTTCGGCCAGCGTTATCTGGTGACGGTGGATGTCGAGGAAGAGTTCGACTGGACGCGGCCGATCAAGCGCGAGGGCTATTCGCTCGAAGCGGTCGAGGCGATCACCGACTTTCAGAAGCTGTGCGAGGATTATGGCGTAACGCCCCTGTATCTCGTCGACTGGCCGGTGATTTCCGACCCGCGCGGGGCTGAAATCTACGGCCAGCTCGTGCGCGAAGGCCGCGCCGAGGTCGGCATCCAGCTGCATCCCTGGGTCAACCCGCCGTTCGAGGAAGAGGTGACCCAGCGCAACACCTATGCGGGCAACCTGCCCAAGGAACTCGAGCGCGCCAAGTTCTACAAGCTGCGCGACGCGATCACCGAGGTCACCGGAAAACAGCCGATTTCCTATCGCGCCGGGCGCTATGGCATCGGCGGCGAGACGCTCAACCTGCTGCGCGAGGCGGGGGTCCGCTTCGACACATCGGTGCGCGCCAATTTCGATTACAGCAAGGCCGAGGGGCCGGATTTCTCCAACTATCCGCTCGAACCCTATTGGCTCGACAAGGGGCTGGGTATCGTCGAACTGCCGGTGACCTCGGTCTATTGGGGGCTGCTTCGCCGTCAGGGCACGCTGTTCCCGCTGGCGCAGATGGCGGGCGTGACCAAATCGCTGATGGCGCGCGGGCGGCTGCTCGAGCGGATCTCGCTCACGCCCGAGGGCATTTCGGTCGATGAGGTCATCCGCGGCATCGATATCGCGCTCGATGACGGGCTGCCGATCCTCAATTTCTCGTTCCACTCGCCCTCGCTGAAGCCCGGCTATACGCCTTATGTGCGCAAGGACGAGGATGTCACCGCGTTCTACGACTGGTGGCACCATGTGCTGTCCTATCTTGCGCAACGCGGCGTCAAGCCCACCAGCATTGCGGATATCGACGCCCATATCGTGCGCTGAGGCCTGGCGAGGAGCCCGCCAGAACGAGGCACGCACTTTTCGCGCGTGCCATGCGCCCCCGCGCTGGGCTAACCGCGCCTCTGGCACAGCCGGGACGGGCCTGTAGCTCAGTTGGTTAGAGCTGGCCGCTCATAACGGCTAGGTCGGGGGTTCGAGTCCCTCCGGGCCCACCAGCCAGTCCCGCATGCCGACTAGGACACGGCCAGCGCCTGTCGCCGGATCGGGGAGTAGCGCAGCCTGGTAGCGCATCTGCTTTGGGAGCAGAGGGTCGCAGGTTCGAATCCTGTCTCCCCGACCATTTTCATCGATTTGCTCGGTTCAACCCAGCGTCGGCAGCGCGCGGGCCAGGCCGGCGAGCGCTGCTTCAAGCGTCGCGCGGTGCTTCGCAAAGCAGAAGCGGACGAGGTGGCGCGGAGGGTCTTGTGCATAAAAGGCCGAGATCGGTATCGCGGCGACGCCTGCCCGGCCGATGATCGCTTCGCAGAATGCGACATCGTCCATCGGCACTTGCGATGCGGCCAGGTCCACCGCCACGAAATAGGTGGCGGCTGACGGGATGGTGGCCAGGCCGATGGCGTGCAAGCCGGTGCAGAAATGGTCGCGGCTCGCCTGATGCTCGTCGCGCGCCATCGCGATCCACCCGTCCTGACCATTCAGGCCATCGGCAACCGCCCATTGCAGATGCGGCGGGCTCGTGAAGGTCAGGAACTGGTGCGCCCTGGCAAGCACGCGGGCGATCGGCGGGGCGGCGCACATCCAGCCGAGCTTCCACCCCGTCAGCCCGAAGATCTTCCCCGCCGAGCCGATCTTGACCGTGCGTTCGCGCATTCCGGGCCGCTGCATCAGCGACTGGTGCTGCGCGTCGTCATAGACCAGGGCTTCCCATACCTCGTCGCAGATCGCGATGAGATCATGCTCCAAACAGGCCTGCGCGAGCAGCGCAAGATCGTCGGGATGCGCGCAGGTTCCCATCGGGTTCATCGGATCGTTGAGCACCACCAGCTTCGTGCGCGGGCTGATCGCGGCAGCAAGGCCGGTAGCGTTGATGCGCCAGGTCTTCCGATCCATGTCGATGATGCGCGCGGTGCCGCCCGCGCGCTGCACCAGCGGCAGATAGGCGTCATAGAGCGGCTGAAAGAGCAGGACCTCGTCGCCTGGCGAGATCAACGCGAGCAATGCGGCGGCGAGCGCCTCGGTCGCGCCCGAGGTGACGACCACCTCGTCTGGATCGAGGTCGAGCGCCTGATGCCGGGCATACCATTGCGCCACCGCCTGGCGCAGTTCAGGCTGGCCGATCATCGGCGGATACTGGTTTGAGCGGTGGTGAAGCGCGTCGCTCGCCGCCGCGATCACTGCCTGATTGATCGGCCCATCGGGAAAGCCCTGGCCCAGATTGATCGCGCCGGTTTGTCGCGCGCGCATCGACATCGCCTCGAAGATCGTCGTCGGCATGTCGCGATACAGGGGGTTCATCGACTCTCCTTCACGCTGTCATCAGACCCATGCGCCAAAACGGCTTCAGAGGGGGCCGTCATGGCCAACCCGGCTCCTCGCACACATCCGACCACTCCCGACCGGGGCGATTTCAGCCGATCCGCGCGAATCCGGCGGTGCCGGGGGGAATGGCCTTTCGCGGTTCGCCGGGCAGCGGAGCGCTCAGCGTCTGGTGCAGTGCCTCCGCCGTGCTGCCTTCCCCCATCATCGCTTCCATGGTCCGCACGCACAGCGCCACCTCGTCATCGGCCAGCGTGTAATGCACCTGCTTGGCGGCGCGCCTTGCGCGGACCAGTTCGGCCCGCCGCAATTCGGCGAGCTGCTGGCTGAGCGCGGGCTGGCCGATCGCGGTCATCGCGTCGATCTCGCTGACGCTCTTCTCGCCCTCGAGCAGGCAGGACAGGATCATCAGCCGCTGCGGCTGCGCAAAGACGCGCAGCTTCTCGCTCATCGCATCGGCCAGCGCGCGGTTGCGGTAGAGCGCGGTCATGAGTCTGCGATCCTCTGGCAGAACCAGTCGGCATCGCCCGCCGACGGCACCTGCTCAGGATCGGGCGCGCGCAGCAGGTCCTGCCCAGGCTGCCAGCCTTCGGGTGTCATGACATCGCCTGCATCGGCGCGCTGCAGCGCCGCGAGCAGGCGCAGCATCTCGTCGACCGAGCGACCGACATTGTGCGGATAGACCGTGATCGCGCGGACCACACCGTGCGGATCGATGAAATAGGTGCAGCGCATCGCGGCGCTGCTCTCGGCCTGCTCGTCGATCATGCCATAGGCGAGGCCGATCGCCATGCTGGGATCCTCCAGGACCGGAAAGTCGATGGTCACGCCAAAGCCCGTCTCGATCGCGCGCAGCCAGGCGTGATGCGCGTAGAGGCTGTCCACCGAGAGCCCCAGCAAGGCGCAGTTCATTGCCGCCAGTCGCTCGGCGGCCTGCTGGATGCCAATGAATTCGGTGGTGCAGACGGGCGTGAAATCCGCCGGGTGCGAGAAGAAGATCAGCCATTGCCCGCGATAGTCGCTGAGCTTGCGCGCGCCCTGGGTCGTACGCGCGGTGAAATCGGGCGCGACCTCGCCGATACGCAAGGGGCGGGGGAAGGGGCTCATCTCTGACTGGTTCATGCAGGCGGCCATCTCACATTCGGGCGGGGCAGATCAATCGGCTTGACGTGACCTGTTTAATGAATTACATACTTCATGTAAATATGAATTTGAAGAGGATGATCCGATGTCCGATGCCGCCCTCGAGTCCGCTGTGCAGCAGGTAAAAGCCGCCCAGGCGGGCGTGCCTGTCATCAAGGCGTTTTTCGATCAGGACACCAACACCGTATCCTATGTCGTCCACGATCCCGAAACCCTGCGCGCAGCGGTGATAGACAGCGTGCTGGACTATGACCCTGCCTCGGGTCGCACGTCCTTCTCCTCGGCAGATGCGGTCATCGCCTATGTCGGGGAGAAGGGGCTGGCCATCGACTGGCTGCTCGAAACGCATGCGCATGCCGACCATCTCTCGGCGGCACCCTATCTGCAGCAGAAGCTCGGCGGAAAGATTGCAATCGGCGCGTCGATCACGCTGGTGCAGAATGTGTTCGGCAAGCTGTTCAACGCCGGGACAGAGTTCCAGCGCGACGGCAGCGATTTCGACGCGCTGTTCAACGATGGCGATCATTTTGCCATCGGCAATCTCGACGTGACCGTGCTGCACGTGCCGGGGCATACGCCTGCCGATATCGCCTATGTCATTGGCGACGCGGTGTTCGTCGGCGACACGATGTTCATGCCCGATTACGGCACCGCGCGCGCCGATTTCCCCGGCGGCGATGCGCGCACGCTGTTCCGCTCGCTGCGCCGCATCCTGGAACTGCCAGCCGATACACGGCTGTTCATGTGCCATGATTATCTGCCCAAGGGCCGCGACCATTTCGTGTGGGAAACCACGGTGGCAGAGCAGCGCGCAGGCAATGTGCACGCGCATGACGGCATTACCGAGGACGAGTTCGTCGCGATGCGCGAAGCGCGCGATGCGACGCTCGACATGCCGCGCCTGATCCTGCCTTCGGTACAGGTCAACATGCGCGCGGGCCATCTGCCCGAGGCGGAAGAGAATGGCGTCCGCTATCTCAAGATCCCGCTCGACG
>CAXRCQ010000277.1:0-2510 GCA_964228845.1 Blastomonas sp. | reverse complement strand
GGCGAAGATGCGGTCGCGCTCTTCCTCGAGCGGCGCCTTGTCGTCCAGCCTGCCGAGCGGCTTGAGATGCGCGAGCGTAGGGTCGCGTTCCACGTCAACCGAACGGTCGGCATAGAGGTTGGCAGCCGCATCGACCAGCCGCGCCCAGCCGAGCGGCAATATGCCGATGCCCCAAGTACGCCCGGGGGGTGCGACGAAATTGATCGTGCGGCTGGTAGGTCCTGTCATCACCATGCGCGGCATGGGCTGCGGGTCTTCGGTCCCGATGCCGGCCATGAGCTGCCCGCTCGTGGAGACCCTGAGGTTCGCCCATTCGGGATGCAGCCAGTCGCGCACCGCGCTGTTCTGGCCCCGTCCTGAACCGCCCACATTCATGTGGTAGACGGCCGTGATGAAGGGCTTCAGCTCCGGCGGAGGAAGGAAGAACGTAAGGGCTACTTCGCCCTGGTCATCCGATCGCCCCACCCGTCAGGCCTTGCTCAGCTGTTCGCCGGGCAAGGCGCCCGCTTCGCGGACCGGTGCACCCCAGACGCGCTGCCGCTCGGCTGCGAAGGCACCGAGGATCGGGTGTGGCAATGCGGCATATTCGCTGGGGCTCATTCCCATGAAGGTCTGGAACTCGCGAAAGAAGTGAGACTGGTCGTGATAATGCAGATCGATCGTTTGTCGCCAATTCTTTTCCCTAGCCAGCATGAAGGCCATCAGGCAGCGCGTCATGCGCTGACGGCGCAGCAGGAAGCGCGGGGAAAAGCCGAAGTGCTTGCGGCACAGCCGCTCCAGTGTGCGCTTGTGCATCTTCGCGGCGTCGGCGAAGTCCTCGATATGGACCAGGTAGGGGTCGACCATCGCTGCATAGATTGCCCGGATCCGGTCTTCGTCGGAGGTCCTGCCGGGATGATTGCGAAAGTAGCCGACCAGCGCCGCAAGCTGCTCATCCTCGTCTTCGTCCGGCTTGCACAGCACGTCGCAAAGCGGCGAGAAGCCGGCAAAGGCGGGATCTTCCTCACCGTCACCGGCGAAATCGACATAACCGCTGGCAGGGACGCCGACAAAGCGCGCCCAGCCAAGCGGCATGAGTCCGACGCCCCACACTTCCGTGCTTCCGGTCTCGAAATGAAGCGCCCGCGCACGCGGGCCGGTAACGTGGAGGCGCGCTTCGCCAAGGCGGGTCGGTCCGCTGCGTTCCACCTGCCCGTGCCGTTTGGCGGAAACGCCGCGATAGAACCGCAGGTTTGCCCATTCCGGCTGGAGATAATCCTCGATCATCTCTCCTTCCGGAAGCGACACCTTCAGGTGGTAAATGAGGGTCAGGTAAGGTTCCAGATCGGCAGGCGGCGGAAAGAACCGCACGTCCAGCCGGCCGGTATCGTCAGGGAAGACCACCTCCACCATGCGCCACAGAGTAACGCAAATACGGAGACTTAGCCAATCGGACGGGGCAAAAAGAAAGGGCGCCTCCCAAAAGGAGACGCCCTTCCTGAATTCGTCTGGCCCTGTCAGGCCGGCGTTCAGGCGGGAAGTGCCTTCTTCGCCTGCTCGATGATCGCCTTGAAGGCAGCGCCTTCGTTCATTGCGAGATCGGCCATCACCTTGCGGTCCAGTTCGATGCCGGCCAGCTTGGTGCCGTGCATGAACTGCGAATAGGTCAGGCCTTCGGCGCGGACCGCTGCGTTGATGCGCTGGATCCAGAGGGCGCGGAAGTTGCGCTTCTTGATCTTGCGGTCGCGGTAAGCGTACTGGCCGGCCTTTTCGACGGCCTGGCGCGCGACGCGGATGGTGTTCTTGCGGCGACCGCGATAGCCCTTGGCCTGGTCTAGGAGCCGCTTGTGCTTCTGGCGCGTGGTAACGCCGCGTTTAATGCGAGGCATATCAGTTTCTCCTTAGTTCGCGATCAGTCGAGGCCGTAAGGCGCCCACTTCTTCACCGTCTTCGTGTCGGCTTCCGACAGGACAGAGGTGCCGCGGTTCTGGCGGATATACTTCGCATTGTGGCTGATCAGGCGGTGTCGCTTGCCAGCGACGCCGTGCTTGACCTTGCCGGTGGCGGTGATCTTGAAGCGCTTCTTCACACCACTCTTGGTCTTCAGCTTGGGCATTTTCATCTCCTTTACGGATATCGGTTCGGAGACACGTCCAACCAGCCCTGGCAGCCCTTGTGGCCAGACCGGCGGTGAATCACGTGTCGGTGAAGGGCGCGCGTCTAGCGATTCTGCGGGCAAAAGCAAGTCAGAAGTGGGTCAGGTAGCCCCCGTCGACCGCCAATGTGTGCCCGGTGATGTAACTCGCTTCGGGGGATGCGAGAAACGCCACTGCCCCGCCGATCTCGCCCGGATCGCCCCACCGGCCCAGCGATGTCCGCCGCTCCAGATGCTGCGCAATGCCCGGATCGGTGGACATTTCCTCGTTCGCCTCGGTCGCGAAATAGCCCGGCGCCACTGCGTTGACGGTAATGCCGGTGCCGCCAAGTTCTGCCGCGAAGGCTCTCGTCAGGGCGGCAAGCCCGCCCTTGCT
>CAXRCQ010000276.1:0-15106 GCA_964228845.1 Blastomonas sp. | reverse complement strand
GAGCCCGGGCAGCAGCGCGTCGATCCGGTCGCGCGACCAGCGCTCCCTCCGCACGCCCGCACCGGCGAACTCCGTCTCGAACGCATCGAGCAGCGGCTCCTCGCCCATGCGTGCCAGCGTCAGCGCGCCGCGCGGGGCGAGGAAGCTGCGATCCCCATAGCCCCCCGGCGGCGAATGCAGCCAGGGACCCGAAGCGGTGGTCAGCGGCTGAACCTTGGGCCCGCCATAGCTTTCCGCCCAGAACGCCGCCGAACGCCCGGTCGAGTGATAGCCGGGCCGATCCTCGGCTTCGGCGACCAGCACGCGGGCGTGCGGAGCGGTCTCGGCGGCGAGGCTGGCCCCGGCGATCCCGGCACCGATAATGACGACGTCATAATCGGCCATCAGGCGGCAGCCCCGGCCTTTTCGATCTGCGCGGGGGCCTTGCGGGCGAGGAAATCGTCGATCGTCTGGAGGATGCGGTCGCGGATAGGATCGACCTCGCGCAGCACCTCGTGCCGTGCCTCGCGTCCGAAGCCCAGCCATTCCGCACCGGGGATTCGTTGGGCAGCGGCGACGATCGCCTTGTTGTCGACCAGTTGATCGGCGCTGGTGCCGATCAGCAGCATCGGTACCTTCACCTTCTCCCACTGGCCGGGCGCGTTCATGCGGATGATCGATTCATAGGCGCGCTCGACCCAGTGCCAGCTCGCCGGGCCCATTACCAGCTCGGGCCGCTCGCCCCACCACCAGAGTTCGTCCTGATAGCGGTCGTTGTCGTGCGTCAGCAGCGTCTGGCGGATGGCGAGCGGCGAGGCAGGCTTTTCGCTGACCTTCCACGCGGGGCGTTCGGGCCTGCCGAGGCCGCGCATCAGCTTGGTGACCATATGGCCGACCGAAAGCGGCAACCCCAGGCCCTTCAGGCCCAGCATCGGAGCGCTGAGCACGGCAGCATCGGGGGTGATGCGCTTTTCCTGGATCGCGCGCGCGATCAGATGCCCGCCCATCGAATGGCCAACCACGACATAGGGGCCGGGGCGCGAGACCACCCAGTCCGCCCAGAAACCGGCAATGTCGTCGATCCACTGGCTGAAATCGTTGATATGGCCGACATATTGATGATCGCTCATCCGGCCGCTGCCGCCCTGGCCGCGCCAGTCGGCGGAGGTCACGTTCCAGCCGGACGCCTGCCAGTGCGCCAGCGTCTCGAGATATTTTTCGTAAATGTCGCCGCGACCCGGCATGAACAGGATCGAACCGCGCGGCGGGCCATCGGCCATCCAGTCAATGCGGCGCAGCGGCCAGCTATCGGCGGCGTTCCAGCGGCTTTCGACCGCGCCTTGCGGGATCGCGCGCCGGTTTATGGTTACTTTTTGGTAAGTCATCCCCGCTATACGCCAGACCCCATGGAAAACGGTCCCCTCGTCTACGGTTTGCTGGCTGCCTTGGCAATCGCGCTGTTGCACGCGGCCTATACCGACATCCTGCGGCGAGAGATCGAGGATTGGCTGAATACGGCCATTGCGCTGGCCGCACCGCTGTTCTGGTGGGCCTGCGGGCTGCCGCTCTGGCCCGACATGGCGCTGCAGCTGGCGCTGGGCGCGGGCGTGTTCGTGTTCTTTGCGCTGATGTTCGCGATCGGCGCGATGGGCGGGGGCGATGTCAAGCTGCTGGGCGCCATCGCGCTGTGGTTTCCCTGGGTCGAGATGGCGCGGATCACGATCATCATGTCGCTGGTTGGCGCAGCGCTCACCCTGATCGTCCTGGCCGAGCACAAATGGAAGCGAAAACCGGGTCAGCCCGAGGTGCCTTATGGTGTCGCGATAGCCATTGCGGCGCTCTGGCCCGTTGGCGAACGGTTTTTTAACCATTTTGCCTGAAAAGATGAACATTCTGAAGGACTTTGGGGGCTGCAAACGCCATGGATAAACGTAAGGTCATCCTGCTGGTAGGGGCGCTCGTGATCGCGCTCTGCACGGCGTTTCTCGCCAGAAGCCTGTTCACCGGATCGGCAGCGCCCGAGGTCACGGCAGCGCCGCAACAGGCGGTTCCTACCGGCCCGCGCGTGCTGGTCGCCAACCGCTCGCTGCCCGTCGGAACCATCATCACGCCCGACAGCGTCGCCTTCCAGCCCTGGCCGAGCGAACTCGTCAGCAACGCCTATTTCCTTGAAGCCGATTCCAAGATCGATTCGCTGCTGGGTACTGTCGTGCGCAATGCGGTCACGGCCGGCCAGCCGGTGACCCAGGGCTCGCTGGTCAAGCCCGGCGACCGCGGCTTCCTGGCTGCAGCGCTTGGCCCCGGCATGCGTGCGGTCACCGTACCCGTATCCGCGCGCACCGGCGTTGCGGGCTTTGTCTTTCCGGGTGACCGGGTCGACCTGGTGCTGACCCAGACGGTAGGCAGCGACGGCGATGGCCCCTCGCTCAACGCGTCCGAGACGATCATCCGCAACCTGCGCGTGCTGGCCACCGACCAGCGCGTGAATGCGGAAAATGCCGAGGGCAAGCCCGAGGTCATCGCCTTCTCCACCGTCACGGTCGAGGCAACGCCCAAGCTCGCGGAAAAGATCGCCGTTGCCCAGACCATCGGAACGCTCAGCCTGTCGCTGCGCTCGATCGCGGACAATGAGGCAGAGCTGGAGCGGTCGATGGCCGCTGGCGATATCAAGCTGCCCGAAGGCGCGGACCGCAAGACCGAGGACAAGCTGCTCAAGGCGCTGGCCACGCGTCCGATCGACACCGACCCCACCTATGTCACTGGCGGCGATGTGTCGCGCTTCCAGCGCCGCTCGGTCCCGACCATGGGAAGCAGCCGCCGCCAGAGCGAATATAACGGACCTGCCGCTCCTGCCGGAGCGCCCCAGCAGGTCATCGCACCCGCAGCGCCCATGGTGCCGCGCGGACCGGTCGTGCGGGTCGCACGCGGCAACACAGTGACCGAAGTTCCGGTCGGAGGGAAATGACCATGCGTTGTTCCAATTTCATCAAGGGTGCGCTGCTGTGCGGCGTCGTGGCAGCGACGGGATCGCTGGTCGGCCCTGCCCCGTTCATCGGGGGTGCCGCCAATGCCCAGTCGGCCGCCCAGCGCCCGGCTGAAACGCTGGTGCTCTCCATCGGCCGTGGTCAGCTGATCCAGTTGCCCGGCACGATGACCGACCTGTTTGTCGCCGACACAAGCGTCGCCGATGTGCAGGTCAAGTCGTCCAAGCAGCTCTATGTCTTCGGCAAGGCCGGCGGCGAGACCACGCTCTATGCCAGCAATGCGGCGGGCCAGGTGGTCTATTCGGCAACCGTCCGCGTCGGATCGAACATCGATTCGATCGACCAGATGCTGACGCTTGCAATGCCCGATGCCAAGGTGCGCGTCAGCACGCTCAACGGCGTGGTACTGCTGACTGGCACGGTCGGCGCGCCCGAGGACAGCGCCGAGGCCGAGCGGCTGGTGCAGGCCTTTGTCGGCGAGGGTGTGAAGGTCATCAGCCGGTTGCAGACCGCCACACCGATGCAGGTCAATCTGCAGGTCCGCATCGCCGAGGTGAGCCGTTCGCTGGTCAAGGAAATCGGCGCGAACCTGCTCACGCGCGACCTGACCGGCGGCTTCCAGTTCGGCGTGGGCCGCGCCTCGCGGAATTTCGCGACGATCCAGAACACGCTCGACGTGACGACGCTCCCGCGCCTGGATGCTTCGGCACAGTTCGGCCTGCCCGCAGGATCGCTGACATTGCCGTTCAACCCGGCGACAGGCCAGTTCGTCACCGGCGGCACCACCACCTCCTTCCTCAATGGCGTGGACGGCAAGACCGCCGTCCAGGCTGCAGGCCGGTTGTTCGGCCTCGACATCGCGAGCGCCTTCGATCTCGCCGAACAGGTGGGCCTGGTCACCACCCTGTCGCAGCCCAACCTCACCGCGCTGTCGGGCGAGACGGCGGACTTCCTGGCGGGCGGCGAATTTCCGATCCCGATCAACCAGGGCTTTGGCGCGACGACCATCGAATATCGCCGCTTCGGTGTCAGCCTTGCCTATACCCCGACCGTCCTCGCCAATGGCCGCATCTCGATGCGCGTCCGGCCCGAGGTTTCCGAGCTGTCTTCGGCAGGATCGGTGACGCTGGGCGGGTTCCAGGTGCCCGCGCTGACCACTCGCCGCGCGGAAACGACCGTGGAGCTGGGATCGGGCGAAAGCTTCATGATCGCCGGCCTACTCAGCAACAACTCGCAGAACCTGGTCGACAAGGCTCCAGGCCTGGGCGACGTGCCGGTGCTGGGGAACCTGTTCAAGTCGTCCAATTTCCGCAAGGGCGAAACCGAACTGGTGATCGTGGTGACGCCCTATCTGGTGAAGCCGGTCAATGCCAATGACATCAAGCTGCCGACCGATGCTTTCCGCACGCCCGACGACCTGCAGCGGATCGTCAACCACCAGCAGTCCGATGGCATTACCGGCGGGGATCGACCCAAGCCGAGCGTCGCACCGACTGATGGCGGCAGCGCACCCGAATTCGGCGCCCTGCCCTCACAGCCGCGCGCGCTGCCGTCTGCCACGCCCAAGCCGCAGCGCGATGCCCGCAAGGGCAAGGCGAAGGACAGCGGCAAGCCTTCCGATATTGCCGCCGCCCCCGGCTTTTCGTTCGACTGAGGCCAGACCCGCTTTTTAGGAGAATATCCATGCGCGCCTATCATGCAGCTTTCGCAGCAGCGGCTGTCCTTACCCTGTCGGGTTGCGGCAACATGGCCAGCAACCGCAGCCTGGAAAGCGTTCACCAACCGGTGGTTTCCCGCAGCAACTACACGCTGGACCTCAATGCGCAGGGCGGGTCGCTGCCCACACAGGAACAGCGCCGCCTGGCCGAATGGTTCCAGGCGATGGACCTGGGCTATGGCGACCGCGTCTCGCTCGACGACCCCAGCGGCCGCAATGTGGTCGTCAAGTCGGTGATCGAGGCAGCAGCATCGCGCCACGGCCTGCTGGTCAGCGACGTGGCCCCGGTCACCACGGGTGAGATTGCGCCAGGCACCGTCCGCGTGGTCGTGACCCGCAGCATGGCAGAAGTTCCGGGCTGTCCCGACTGGAAATCCAAGCTGGAGATGAACTATCGCAACGCCACCAGCAGCAATTACGGCTGCGCGGTGAACAGCAACACCGCCGCCATGGTCGCCAACAAGGATGACCTGGTGCGCGGCGATCCCGGCGCGGCAACCACCCCCACCCAGCGGTCCAATACCGTCATCAAGACTTATCGCGAGGCCCCGCCGACCGGTGCCCAGGGTCTGAAGCAGAGCGGGCTGCAGTCAGGAGGTTCACAGTGAATGCACCCTGGAAACCAGGCATGACCGCCAATCGCGATCCGTTCGCGGCCTTTATCTGCGATGAGGCGACGCTGGACATCGTGCGCGGCATGGCCATCAACATGGGCTGGCCGTCGGAAAAGTGCAGCAAGGGCGGCCTGCGCAATGCCGTTCAATCGCTGTCCATCACCGCGAGCCCCAACATCCTGCTCGTCGATCTGTCGGAATCGGGCGATCCGCTCAACGACATCAACGCGCTGGCAGAGGTTTGCGAGCCGGGTACGGTGGTGATCGCGATGGGCCAGGTCAATGACGTGCGCCTGTATCGCGATCTGATCGCCAGCGGCCTGCACGATTATCTGCTCAAGCCTGTCGGGCCGGACCAGATCCGCGATACCATTCTCAACGCCCAGGCCATGCTCAACGCGCCCAAGCCTGGCGAGGCGGCAGTCGAGCGCGCGCATGTCGGCATCATGGTGATCGGCACGCGCGGCGGCGTGGGGGCCTCCACCGTCGCCACCTCTCTCGCCTGGCAGCTCAGCAAGAATGCCGGACGCATGACCGCGCTGCTCGATCTCGATCTGCATTTCGGTACCGGTGCGCTGACCATGGACCTGGAGCCGGGACGAGGCCTGACCGACGCAATCGACAATCCCAGCCGCATCGACGGGCTGTTCATCGAACGCGCGATGATCAAGGCCAACGACAAGCTCTCGATCCTGTCGGCCGAAGCGCCGATCAGCTCGCCGCTGATCACCGATGGCACGGCCTTCTTCCAGTTGCAGGAGGAATTCCGCCACGCGTTCGAGAACACCGTGGTGGATCTGCCGCGCCAGATGCTGATCGATTATCCGCATCTCGTCGCCGAGACAAACATCGCCGTGCTCGTCACCGAACTGACGCTGGCCTCGGCGCGCGATGCGATCCGGCTGCTCGCCTGGCTCAAGTCCAACGCACCGGCCGCGCGCGTTCTGGTGGTCGCCAACAAGGTGCAGCCTGCCGCGCTCGAGATCAGCCGGGCGGATTTCGAAACGACGATCGAGCGCAAGATCGATTTCCTGATCCCCGCCGATCCCAAGACCGCTGCCCAGGCGGCCAAGCTGGGCCAGCCCTTCTGCGAGGCAGGCAAGTCAACCAAGGCGGGCGCGGTCATGAAGACGCTGACCGACCGGTGCCTCGGCCTGGTCGAGGAAGAGGCGGCGGCCGAAAAGGATGCCGGCGGTGCCAAGAAATCGCTGCTGGGCAAATTCGGCGACTTCAAGTCGCTGCTGCCTGCCAAGCCGGCCAAGGCTGCAAAGCCTGCCAGGAAGTAACCGGGCGCGTCGCCTCCGCTCCGGAGCGCGGCGACCCATATTGCGGGTAAAGAGCGCATGGATATGGTGCAGACATTGCTGTTGGCGGCGGGCCTTGCGAGCGTGCTCGGCCTGCTGGCCATGGCACTTTCCGGCCCGTCCGAGCGCAAGGAATTGCAGCGCCGGATCCTCGCGGTCCGCGAGCGCTATAGCGAGAATGCCAGCGCCAAGGTCGAGGCGCAGATGCGCAAGGCCATTGCCAACCGCAAGCCGCGCTTCAACCAGGATGGCGAAGAGCTGACCAAGGTGCAGATGCTGGCACGCCGTCTGGCAATGACCGGCAAGAGCTGGACCGTCGTGCAGTTCGGTCAGATCGTGATCGGGCTCGGGCTGCTGGTGGCGGTCATCGTGTATCTGCGCTCGGACCAGATCGTGATGAGCCTGTTCGTCGGCTCCGCGCTCGGCTTCGGTCTGCCGCACATGGTTGTCGGCCATTTCATCAAGCGCCGCCTCAACCAGTTCACGGCGCGCTTCCCCGATGCGATCGATCTGCTGGTGCGCGGGCTGCGCTCGGGCCTGCCGGTGACCGAGACTCTGCAGGTCGTCGCCAAGGAAATTCCCGGCCCGGTGGGCGAGGAATTCAAGCTGGTGACCGAGCGGATCAAGATCGGCCGTTCGATGGAGGATGCACTGCAGGAAAGCGCAAACCGCCTGCAGACCCCCGAGTTCAATTTCTTCTGCATCACCCTGGCGATCCAGCGCGAGACGGGCGGCAATCTTGCCGAAACGCTGTCCAACCTTGGCGCGGTATTGCGGTCGCGTGCGCAGATGAAGCTGAAGATCAGGGCGCTCTCGTCCGAATCCAAGGCTTCGGCCTATATTGTCGGCTCGTTGCCATTTCTGGTGTTCCTGATGATCTGGTGGGTTAATCCCGCCTATCTGGCAGGCTTTTTCGTCGAGGAACGGCTGATGATCGCCGGCATTGGCGGTCTTGTCTGGATGGGCATCGGCGTCTTCATCATGGCCAAGATGGTCAGTTTCGAAATCTGATCGGGGGCAAGGGACGATGCAGGAAGCAGCCAATCCTACCCTGATGGGGATTGATGTCATTTTCGTTGCGACACTGCTGGCGGCGGTGGCGACCCTTGCCGTGCTGATCGCGATCTACGCTGCAACCACGGTGCGCGACCCCATGGCCAAGCGGGTCAAGGCGCTCAACGAACGGCGCGAGCAACTCAAGGCGGGGATCACCGCTTCGACCGCCAAGAAGCGCGCGAAGATCGTCCACAAGAACGATACCACCGACAAGATGCGCAGCACGCTGCAATCGCTGCGCGTGCTGCAGGACGAGCAGCTCAAGACGGCGCAGCAGAAGCTGGCCCAGGCAGGCATCCGGTCGAAGGATGTCGCGGTCGCGATCATCTTCGGTCGCATGGTGCTGCCGATCGCGCTGGGCGGTCTTGCCGCCCTGCTGATCTATGGCCTGGGCGTGCTGGTGCCCGACTGGACGCCGATGAAGAAATTCGGCCTGTTCGCGACGATCCTCATCGGCAGCTACAAGGCACCCGACCTGTTCGTGCAGAACATGATCACGAAGCGCACCGACGCCATCCGCAAGGGCCTGCCCGATGCGCTCGATCTGCTCGTTATCTGCGCGGAGGCAGGTCTGACCGTCGATGCTGCATTCAACCGCGTCGCCAAGGAACTGGGCCGCGCCTATCCCGAGCTGGGCGACGAATTTGCGCTGACCGCGATCGAGCTCGCCTTCCTCACCGAGCGTCGCCAGGCGTTCGAGAACCTTGCTTATCGCGTCGCGCTCGATTCGGTGCGCGGTGTGGTGACGACCATGATCCAGACCGAGAAATACGGCACCCCGCTCGCCTCGGCGCTGCGCGTGCTGTCGGCGGACTTCCGCAACGAACGCATGATGCGCGCCGAGGAAAAGGCTGCGCGCCTGCCTGCGATCATGACCGTGCCGCTGATTCTCTTCATCCTGCCGACGCTGTTCGTCGTCATCCTTGGCCCTGCCGCCTGCTCGATCGCAGACGCCTTCGGCAAGCAGTAAGCCGCGGGCCGATCATCGGAAAACCGGAAAAAAAGGGGCGGCTGCCGTTGCCGGCGCCGCCCCAGGTCACTGATGTTCACCGCCCGATGGTGTCCTATCGGGCAGTGTCCCCCATCAATTCAAAGCTCAATATTTCGCCCGCAGCGTGATGCCGTAGGTGCGGGGCTCATCAAGGAAGGCGATGCGCGAGCGGGTGCCCGCGCCACCGCGCAGCGGCGTGTTGGCCGTGATGCCGCGCGTGATCTCGTCGCTCAGGTTGGTGCCCCAGATTTCGAAGGTGAAACGCTCGTCCGGGGTGGTGAAACCGAGGCGGGCGTTGATCTTGAAATAGTTTTCCTGAACGTCGAACGGAAGCGGCTGGCCGGTCGGTTCCGTCGGCGTCGTGCTGGTCCGACGTGCGCCGGAATAGTTGACGTTGACGTTGGCGAGCATGCCCCAGCCCGACGAATCCAGCGGACCGTCATAGGTAACCCCCGCAACGCCGCTCCATTTGGGAGCATTGGTCAACTGGCTGCCGCACAGGGTCAGCACGGTCGCCAAGGCAGGCCCGGTAATGCCACGCGCACAATTGTTGGGATAGCGGGCATCGGCATAGGTCGCGGCAAAATTGACGGTCATATACGGATTGAACCGCCCGACCACTTCCAGCTCGGCACCGGTCGATTTTGCGCCTGCCACGTTGAACGTCTGGAATTGGACACCCGTGAACTCGAGCACCTGGAAGTCCGACATATCCATATGGAACAGGGCCAGATTGGCCGTGATCTTGCCATTGGCCAGCGTCGTCTTGACGCCCGCTTCATAGGCATCGACCTTCTCGGAATCGAACCGCGGGTCCGCTCCGCCAGCTGAAGCCGCCGGATCGAGGTTGAAACCACCCGACTTGAAGCCATGGCTGAACCCGGCATAGGCCAGGAAGCCGTTATTGCTGTTATAGGCCAGCTGGACGGTATAGGTCAGCTCGTCATCCTTGAACCGCAACGCATATTCGCGGGGCAGCGGCAGTACGGTGGATGCCGGCAGGTTCGCCTGGGTAGCGAACGGGAAGCAGGTCAGGCCAAGACCTGCCGCCGCGAGCGCCTGCGCCGTCGCCGCCGGAAGCCCGAAAGGTGCCGAGGTCAGGTTGGCGATGATGTTGTTGAATCCGCCCGAAATCGTGGCGCAGGCATTGGAGCTTCCCGCGATCTGATCGAACGCTCCATCCTTGGTTTCATCGACATAGCGTGCGCCGAGCGTCAGGCTGATATTGTCGGTGAAGTTGATGACGTTGTGCGTGAAGATCGAGAAGCTTTCGGCGTCCTGCGTGAACCGGTTGACGCCGAAGCTGCCATTGGCATTGACCCCGGTGTTGAGCGGCGAGGCATAAGCCGGGAAGCCCCGAACCTTGGCCAGCCGGGTCAGCGCGAACAGCGGGTTCGGCCCCAGGAACGAAAGGTTGTTGCCGAGCAGCGGCGCGAGCACCGTGGAGGCATAAGCCTGATAATCCGGGCCCAGCGTCATCGCCTGAATCTCGTCGATCTTCTCGTCCGAATAATAGGCGCCGACCAGCCAGTCGACCGCATCGTTGAAGGCGCTGCCCTGGAAGCGCAGTTCGTGCGTCATCACCTTGTTGGTGCCGCCCGAGGACGGGAAATTGGGGAAGGCCTCGAACGGGCTGTTGCCGACATTGTAGACATTCAGGCCGACGAACTCGTCCTGATCGGATGCGGCCTCGAACCGGCGATACGATCCGATATAGGTCAGCTGGGCCGGACCCAGATCCCATTTCAGCTCACCCGAAACGCCCCATTGTTCGGAATCATTGTTATAGCCGTTGTCGCTGCTCAGGCGGTTGACCACGGCATTGCGGCCGAAATCGCGCACGCCATTGAACGGCAGGCCATAAAGCTGGAACGCATTGAGCGCGACCAGTTCGGTCTCGCGGATGATGACGGCGGTACAGCAATTCTCGTCCGACTTGGCATAGTCTCCGACGATGCGGATGCTGACATCGGGCGACGGCTCCCACAGCAACTGACCGCGCAGAATATAGCGATCGCGATTGCCGCTCTCCGCGCCCGTGACGCTGCTGTTGATGATGCCGTCACGCTTGCGATAGGCACCCGAAAAGCGCACGCCAAGCGTATCCTGGACCAGCGGCACGCTGACCCCGGCCTGGATGCCGTAATAGTCGAGATTGCCGATGCTCGCATTGGCAAAGGCTTCAACCTTGGTCAGGTTGGGGCGGCGGGTGGTGATGTTGAGTGCGCCCGCCGAGGTGTTGCGACCGAACAGCGTCCCCTGCGGACCACGCAGGATTTCCAGCCGCTCAAGGTCGAGAAGATCGCCCAGCGCAATGCCGGGGCGCGACTGGTAGACGCCGTCGATGAACACGCCGACCGAGCTTTCAAGACCGGTATTGTTGCCGGTGGTACCGACGCCGCGGATGCGGATCGAGGTTCCCTGGGTCTCGGTCTGCGACGACTGAAGGTTGAAGCTGGGCGTGATCGAACTGAGTGTCCGGATATCCTGCACATTCTGCCGGTCGAGGTCTGCCGGGCTGACCGCCGTCACGGCGATCGGGATGTCCTGCACGTCTGCCGCGCGAAGCGTCGCCGTCACGATGATCACGTCGCGCTCGGGCGCCTGGTCATCCTGTTGCGCGTCCTGCGCATGGGCCATCGATGTCATTGAGACAGTGCAAAGCAAGCCCAGAACGGGCTTCCACAAAGTGCGCATCCTCTTCTCCCACAAGCAACCTGTTGGTTGTGCTTTTGCCCCTCTCACTCTTCAGGTGATGTTGGGTGCAGGACGAAAGCTGTCACAATGAATGACCGAATGCAATTCAATTTAACCTAGCGATTAATCTTTTGCATTGCGGAAAGAATGGCGCAAATCCTTACCTTTTCATTTATTGCATTGCAGCATGGAGCTTCCGTTACGGGAAAGCCATGAGCCGAGGGCCCAGCCCGCCGACTATGCCGCATCGCGACAAGGCAGCGGCTGGGAGCGTGCTGCCCGGCCGCTTCAGATCGGACTTGCATTGGACGCAGCCGACGCTAGCGTGCCCACCTTAATCGATCAGTTAAAACGAGGTGGAGAGACATGGCCGGAGCATTGGCAGGGGTAACGATCATCGAACTGGCGGGAATCGGCCCTGGCCCGTTTGCTGCCATGATGCTGGCCGATCACGGCGCGCGAGTCATCAGGGTCGAACGCGCGTCCAGCCGCGCGACCGTTGGAGACGCGGGCAATCGCGACATTCTCAACCGCAACCGCGAGGTGATTGCGGTCGATCTGAAGTCTGCCGAGGGCATCGCCCAGGTGCGCGAACTGGTGCGCAGCGCCGATGGTCTGATCGAGGGCTTTCGCCCCGGTGTGATGGAACGGCTGGGTCTTGGCCCCGACGTGCTGCTCGCCGACAATCCGAAGCTCGTCTATGGCCGCATGACCGGCTGGGGCCAGACCGGGCCCTATTCGCCCTGTGCCGGGCACGACATCAACTATATCGCGCTGTCGGGCGCGCTGCACAGCTATGGCCGCGCAGGCGAGAAGCCGACCCCGCCGGTCAACGCGGTGGGCGATTTCGGCGGCGGCGGCATGTTCATGGCGTTCGGCATGGTCGCCGGCATCCTCTCGGCGCGCAGCACGGGCAAGGGCCAGGTGATCGATTGCGCGATGACCGACGGCGCCGCCGTTCTGTCTGCGATGACCTATACCTTCCTCGCCAACGGCCAGTGGCGCGACGAGCGCGGCGTCAACCTGCTAGATACCGGCGCGCATTTCTATGACACCTATGAATGCGCCGACGGCACGTATATCTCGATCGGCTCGATCGAACCGCAATTCTACGCGCTGCTGCGCGAAAAGGCGGGGCTGACCGATCCGGCCTTCGACCTGCAGATGGACCCGCGCCAATGGGGCCCGCTCAAGGAAAAGCTCACCGCGCTGTTCCTGACGAAGACGCGCGACGAATGGTGCGCGATCATGGAGCATACCGACATCTGCTTCGCCCCGGTGCTGAGCCTCAAGGAAGCGCCCGAACACCCGCACAACAAGGAACGCGGCACGTTCATCGAGGTGGACGGTATTCTGCAGCCCGCCCCCGCGCCAAGGTTCAGCGAGACGCCTGCGCCGCCGGTGCGGATGGGGTGAAGCCGTATCTACAATTGTTGAAACGCGTGTCGCTTTCTGATAGACCAACAGGATCAAACGGAGCGAGACCATGGGTGTGCAGGTGAAGAAATGGGGCAATAGCGCCTCTGTGCGTATCCCCGCGCGTGTGCTCGCTGCGGCCCATATGCATATCGACCAAGAGATCGAATTGCGCGCCGAGGATGGTCGGATCATCATCGAACCGATCAAGGCCCCGAAATATGAGCTCGACCAGCTGGTCGCCGCAATGACACCCGAGACCTTCCCCGACGATCTCGATTTCGGCAAACCGATCGGCGAGGAGTTGCTGTAATGGCAGACTATGTCCCGGACACCGGCGACATAGTCTGGCTGCATTTTACGCCCCATGCAGGGCATGAACAGGCAGGGCACCGGCCGGCGCTAGTGCTTACCCCGGCCCGCTATAATCGTATCCGCGGAATGATGATCTGCTGCCCGATGACGAGCAAGGCCAAGGGCTATGTTTTTGAAGTGCCAGCGGATGACAGCGGTGGAAGTGTCATTCTGGCCGATCAGGTGAAAAGCGTAGACTGGCGGGCGCGCCAGGCCAGCTTGAAGGGCAAAGCTAGCGAAGCAGCTGTTGCGGATGTGAAGGCCAAGCTAAGGGCTCTGCTCGGCATCTGAGTGCCCTCAAACGAACACGCTCCACCCCGTCGCCTCAACCAGCTCTTCCAGCGCGATCGCGCCGACCATCGAGGTGCCCGAGGCATTGAGGCCGGGGGACCAGACCGCGATCGCGCCATGGCCGGGCGCGATGCACAGGATGCCGCCGCCGACGCCGCTCTTGCCGGGCAGGCCGATGCGATACGCAAAGTCGCCGCTATTGTCGTAATGGCCGCAGCTCATCATCACCGCGTTGATGCGGCGGCAATTCTCGCGCGTCACCAGCTGCTCGCGATTGATCGGGTCGCAGCCATCGAACGCCAGGAACAGTGCGGCGCGCGCGAGCTGGCGGCAGCTCATCCGCACCGCGCACTGGCGGAAATAGGCGCCCAGGCTCGCCTCCACAGGGTTCGCCATGTTGCCGAATGCGGCCATGAAATGCGCGAGCGCGCGGTTGCGCGATCCGGTGGCGGACTCCGATTCCGCGACCTCCTCGTCCACCGCGATGCTGTCATCGCCCGACAGCCGGTGGAAGCGCCCGAGCAGTTCCGCTTCGAACGCTTGCGCCCCGCTGCGCGCCACCAGCATGTCAGTCACCACGATCGCGCCAGCATTGATCAGCGGATTGCGCGGAATGCCCTTTTCGTTTTCGAGCTGGACGATCGAGTTGAACGCGCTGCCCGAAGGTTCGCGCCCCACCCGGTCCCAGACATTCTCACCATAATGCTTGAGCGCCAGCGACAGGGTGAACACCTTGGAGATCGACTGGATCGAGAATGGCTCGTGGCTGTCGCCCAGCGTGACCATGGTCCCGTCCCCCAGCACGATCGCCATGCCGAACTTGTTCGGATCGACCCTCGCGAGCGCCGGGATATAGTCAGCAACCTTGCCGGTGCCGATATGCGGGGCCACAGCCGCTTCGATCCGCTGCGTGATCGCCTGCCAGTCCATTGTCGCCCCCAATTGTGCGCTGCATTATTCAGGCCGTTGCGCCTCGCGACGAAACATAGCAGGGGGAAGCGGCATGTCGATTCTTACCCGCCTCATCCCCGACCGCTTCGTGCTGATGCTGTTGCTGACCGTCGCGGTTGCAGCGGTGCTGCCGGTGACGGGACAGGCAGCGGTCTATGCTGGCTATGCCGTCTCGGTCGCGATCTTTCTGCTGTTCTTCCTGCACGGGCTGCGCCTGCCGAGGGCGGAAGTCATCGTGGCGATGAAGAACTGGCGGCTGCAGGGTGTGATCTTCGCCTTCACCTTCGCCTTCATGCCGGTGCTGGGCTGGGCGGCATCGCATGGCTCTGACGGGCTCCTGCCGCACGAGCTGATCGTCGGGCTCCTGTTTCTCGGCATCCTGCCCTCGACCGTGCAGTCGGCCATAAGCTATTCGTCGCTCGCCGGGGGCAATATCGCCGCCTCGGTGATGGCATCCGCGCTGCTCAATCTGGCGGGCATCATCATGACCCCGCTGCTCGTCGTGCTGCTGATCGGCGCGGATGGCGGCGCGGCCATCAGCAGCGACACCGTGGTCAAGATTCTCGCGATCTTGCTTTTGCCCTTTGCGCTGGGCCAGATAGCGCAGGGCTGGCTTGGCCGCTGGGCCATCCGCAACAAGCCACTGCTGACGCTGCTCGATCGCACTGCGATCGCGCTGGCGGTCTATGTCGCCTTCAGCTCGGCGGTCGCGGGCGGCAAGTTGCAGGCTCTGGGCTGGGCTGTGCTCGGCC
>CAXRCQ010000275.1:0-3197 GCA_964228845.1 Blastomonas sp. | reverse complement strand
CGAGCGTAGTCGAGGGACGTATGCGCCGACCTTTGCGATCACGTCCCTCGACTTCGCTCGGGACAAACGGGGGTGGGCAGCTTCCTGCAGAGCACTAACACGCGCGTCCATCTCCTTCGCGATCCGCTCGCCGCGCGCCCGCTCGCCCAGCTGCGTAGCCGTCTCCACCAGCACGCGCCTGACCCCCGCCAGATCCTCGGCATAGCCCAGTTGCAGCACCGGCACCCCGGCGCGCGCGAAGAACGCGCCTGCATCCGCGCCGCCGCCATAGCTGCGGACGACCAGATCGGGTTTCAGCACCAGCACGTCCTCGGCGCGCGGGGCGACCCTGGGCATGCCTTTTGCCGCCGCGCGCATATACGAGAAATCGCGCGTCGCATCGGGCGAGAGCGCGAGGATGCGATCCCGCCCGACGAGCTTGAGCACATATTGATCCGCGCAGTAATCGAGGCTGACGATCCGCATCGCCCGCACCGGGGGTTCGAGTGGTGCGGGTGTAGCGGCCTTGCCCAGCGAGCAGGCGGTGAGAATGCCGCACATGGCGAGCCCGGCCCACCCCCACCCCGTTTGGCCCGAGCGTGTCGAGGGACGCAGCGCAAAGGTCGCATAAACGTCCCTCGACTTCGCTCGGGACAAACGGAGTTTGGTAAGCAGCCCGCGCGACATCACATCTTCAACCTGACCCCCGCATAGCCTGCACGCCCCGGCACGCCATAGTTGAACGCGGTCTGATAGGCCTCGTCAAACAGGTTTTCGACCCGGCCATAGACTTCCAGATTGTCCGAGATGCTCCAGCTCGCGCGCAGGTCGACGCGGACATAGCTGTCGAGCCGGATCGTGTTGGCGATGTCGTCGAACGTGTCTCCGACCATCAGGAACGTCGCGCCCAGCGCCGGGCCCCATGGCGATGTCCAGTCGACCAGCACCGAGGCGCTGTCCTTGGCGCGACGCGCGAGCCGGTTGCCGAAATTGACACGACCCGAGAAATCCGGTTCGCGCGATCGGTTCTCGGTATCGACCAGGCTGTACTGCGCCTGCATGGTGAAATTGGGCACCGGCTGCATCCACAAGCCCAGTTCGACGCCCTCGGCGCGCGCGGCGGCGATGTTTTCCAGCTGGAAGGTCGCCGACGAGAACACGATCAGGTCCTGGGTGTTGCGGCGGAACCAGGTCGCCTGCGCGCGCAGCTTGCCGTCGATCAGCGACTGTTCGATCCCCGCATCATAGCTGCGCGCGGTTTCGGGACGCAGATCGGGATTGCCGAACGCGGCGAGCTGTTCGCTCAGCGCCGGGGCACGGAAGCCTTCGGCAAAGGTCGCGCGGATCACGGTATCGCCGTCATTGGGCGTATAGGCGATATTGCCGCCCAGGCTCGTCTTGCTGCCGAACACCTGCTGGTCGTCGACGCGCACCCCGCCGGTGACGGTCAGCCCCTGCACCGGACGCACGATGGCCTGGCCGTAATAGCTGGTCATGTGCACGTCGCTGACATCGGGCGCGGTGTTGAACGAGGGGAAGAAGGTGCTCGCCTCGCTCTGCTCGTGCTCAACGCCGAACACCAGCGTCAGCGCATCGGCCACGTCTGCAACACCCTGATATTCGAACCGGTCGAGCGTGCCCTTGGCGCGCGCGGGGTTGAACGATCCGGGTGTGGGATCGGTGGTGATGCGCTTGATGTCGGTGCGGGTATAGGCGAAGCGGTTGCGGAAGCGCCCGTCGAACAGCGCGACGTTGAGGCCTGCATAGCCGACGAACTGGCGGTTGTCGGTCACCGGCAGCGTATCGGCGGGCGGGTTGTCGAATTCGGTTTCGCCATCGGTATAGAAGCCGCGCAGATCGAGGCTGATCGCATCGCTGAACGCGACGCGCAGCTTGCCGTTCAGGGTCAGGTTCTCGAACCCGTCCTTCTCGGTCGCCCCGTTCCGCTCGTCCGAGGCGCTGATGCCGTCGGTGCGGAACCAGCTGCCACCCAGCGAACCAGAGACGATGCCGGTCCTGCCCGAGACGCTGGCGACCAGCTGGCCTGTATCGCGATAGCCATATTCGCCGCGCGCATTGGCCTGCAGACCCTCGCTCGGCTCGATGGTGGTGATGGCGATGACGCCACCGATCGCCTGGCTGCCCCAGATGACCGAATTCGGTCCGCGCAGCACCTCGACCGACCCGATATTGCCGGTGAGGATCGAGCTGAAATCGAACGCGCCAGAGGGCGACGACGGATCGTTGATGCGCACGCCATCGACCAGCACCAGCGTCTGCGAACTGTCGCCGCCGCGGATGAACACGCTGGTGGTGCCGCCTGGGCCGCCGTTGCGCGCCACGCTGATGCCCGGCAGCGTCTGCAGCACGTCGCTCAGTATCTGGGTCTGGCGGCGATCGAGCTCGGCCTTGTCGACAACGGTGATCGACTGGCCCGTCTCGCTGCGCTTCTGGACGATGCGGCTGGCGGAGACGACGATATCTTCGCGTTCGTCCTGCGAATCCTGCGCATGAAGCGGGGCGGCCGCCGCCACGGCAAGGACGGATGCGGTTACGGTAAGAGCAAATTTGGACACGGTTTTCCCTCAGCCCCAGCCGCCGCCGAAGCGGAAGGGCAGATGAACGACATAAAGGCCCGCCGGGATCGCTCCCGGACGCGACTATGGCCTGTGGCATGTCGTTACGAAGGAAAAAACTTTCCCATCCGAACAGGCTGGACCCGGCCCCCGGATGAACGACGCGATGGCAGGTCTCCTGGCTCGTCGATCATCGCCTCGGGCCGTCTTCCCGGGATCGCTCCCAGTGACATGGTGGCCGTCGGCTCCCGACTCACAGTTGCGGGCACAGCGCCGGATTATCACCGGCTTCCCTCTTCGCCCCCCGATCAAGGGAGGAACCATCTGGGTGCGCAATTGATGGATTTGGGCAGGCTTGTCAATCGGGCCTGACAAAAGCCCCGGTGCGCCGCGTGGACGCACCGGGGTTTGTGGCGAATCAGACCAGTTCGACCGCGACCGCCGTCGCCTCGCCCCCGCCGATGCACAGCGATGCCAGGCCGCGCTTGCCGCCATGCGTCTGCAGCGCGGAAACCAGCGTCGCGATGATGCGCGCGCCGCTCGCACCGATCGGATGGCCGAGCGCGGTCGCGCCGCCATGCACGTTGATCTTCTCGTGTGGAATGCCGAGATCGCGCATCGCGATCATCGAGACGCAGGCGA
>CAXRCQ010000274.1:0-3443 GCA_964228845.1 Blastomonas sp. | reverse complement strand
GGAAGTCATGTTGTAGTCTTTATCAGGGGGTGAAGTCGATCGGGCGATAGCTCCGCGCTGTGATCTGGCGAGGCTCAGTGGAAAAACAGCGTGACGCTGAATCCTCCCGGACGTTCGCCGATCATCTCGAAACTGAGCTGGATTTCATGCTCGGCATGCGCTGCGATACCTTTTTTAAGATCAACGCTGTTCAGGTAACTCGCTGGCTCCACCACTTTCCGTATCAGTGGCTGCCCGGTCTCGGCCTTGAGCTGCAGATCCAGCGATGGCCAGGCTTGCGCAGCGTCTGCCTGATTGCGCAGCAGTGCGGTCAGCGTGTATTGTCCCTGCTGTCCTTGTAATTCCTGCAGGTGACTCGATTCCAGCGACAACAGATCGATATGCTGTGGCAGCTTCACTTCGCATCCCAGTCTGGCGCAGGCTGCGCGCAGGTAGCGTCCCGCTTCCGGTGAATAAGCGGCGATGTCAGCGCGGAAGAAATAGCTCAGCTGCGCGGCAAGCGCCACCAGTAGCAATGGCAAGCCCAGCCACAGCAGGAATTTCCACTGGCCGCTGCTCTGACGCTGCCTGCGCGCTTGAGCTACGAAGGCGGGCGGCGTGTTCGGTGTGGTGGCTGCAGCGGCAGAGCTTGCGCTCTCGGCCTGAGCGCCTGCGGCGAGCTCATGCTGCGGCGTGTCGCGCCAGGGTTTTGCCTGCAGGTCGGCAATCGCTTTGGACAACTCGTCCAGCTCCTCCTGCATCTTGGAAGTGACCGCCGGCTGGGTGGCACGCAGCTAGCCAAAGTCGATCAGCGTCATCCGTCCATCCGCATCCTGGCCGGGAGTGTCCAAGGCTTCGATTTCTTCCAGATCGCCCAGCAAATGGTCGCGCCCGTTGAAGATCTCGCGGCAAGCGCCACAGCGCACCAACCCCGCCCGAAGTTCGAGTTGGGCAACGGTCACGCGGAAGCGAGTCTGGCAGTGGGGGCAACGGGTAGCGAGCATAGCGTTCTATATTAATCGATTGCCAGCCCGGCCCGCTGCCCAGCCAGCGCGACCCAGCCCTCGCGCTCATTCCAAACGCTCAGTGAGATAAAGCCTGAGTAGGCGGCAATGACCTCCTCTGCCTGGCGCGCGAGCACACCGGAGAGAAGCAACTGGCCGCCAGCGGCGACGCGTCCGCACAGCATGGGTGCCATCACTTTCAGTGGCCCGGACAGGATATTCGCGACGACCAGCGCATAGCGGGTGTCCTTGCGCATGCTGGCGAATTCCTCGGGCAGAAAATAGGAGATATCGCAGCGGTTGCGCACGCTGTTATCGCACGCGGAGAGGATCGCCTGAGGATCGATATCCACGCCGTCAACCGGCAGTGCGCCGAGCTTCTCGCCCAGCATCGCAAGGATGCCCGAACCGCATCCATAGTCGAGCAGCGATACCCGCTCATTGAGGTTGGCTTCCATCCACTCCATGCACAGGCGCGTGGTGGGGTGGCTGCCCGTGCCAAAGGCCATCCCAGGATCGAGTTCCAGAACGATCGCATCGGGATCTGGTGCCTGATGCCAGCTGGGCACGACCCAGATCCGCTGGCCGATAGGTATGGGTTCGAATTGCGACTGCGTCAGCCTGACCCAATCCTGATCGGCCACGCTTCTCGAGATGAAAGACGGCACGGGATGCAATTCGCACAGCGCGCAGGCCTCCTCGACCAAGGCCAGAAGATCGGCCTCTCTATCAGCCAGCGCTACAACTCGGCTACGCTCCCATGCGTGCTGTTCCGGCTCCATGCCGGGCTCACCGAACAGCGGGCGTTCTGCCTCGGTACCTTCGTCGGCATCTTCCACCGATACCGATAAAGCCCCCGATTCCATCAGCGCATCAGAGAGGCGCTCAGCCTGTTCGCGCGGAACCTCCAGAACAATCTCAGTCCAGCTCATCGGGTCTCACTTTTTGCTGGCGAGCTTTTGTTCCAGATAGTGGATGTTGGTACCGCCCTCCGCGAAACGTGCATCGACCATCAGATCGCGGTGCAGCGGTATGTTGGTGAGAATGCCTTCGACAACCATTTCCGACAGCGCAATCTGCATCCGGCGTATCGCCTGATCGCGCGTTGCACCATAGGCGATCACCTTACCGACCATTGAATCATAGTTGGGTGGAACGAAGTAGCCGGCGTAGGCATGTGAATCAACGCGGATGCCGGGGCCGCCGGGCGCATGCCAAGCCAGGATGCGTCCCGGCGAAGGTGTGAACTTGAAAGGATCTTCTGCGTTGATGCGGCATTCGATCGCATGGCCTTTGAGCACGATGTCACGCTGCTTGAAGCGCAATTTTTCTCCGGCGGCGATGCGGATCTGTTCCTGAACGAGATCAACACCGGTGATCATTTCCGTTACCGGGTGCTCTACCTGGATACGGGTATTCATCTCGATGAAGTAGAACTCGCCCGCCTCGTACAGAAACTCGAAAGTGCCTGCACCCCGGTAACCGAGCTTGCGGCAGGCCTCGGCGCAGCGGTCGCCGATCTTTTCGATCAGTTTGCGCGGAATGCCCGGAGCGGGTGCTTCCTCGATTACTTTCTGATGGCGGCGCTGCATCGAACAGTCTCGCTCACCAAGCCAGACCGCATTCTTGAATTCGTCTGCCAGCACCTGAATTTCGACATGGCGCGGATTCTCGAGGTATTTTTCCATATAGACCTCAGGATTGCCGAATGCTGCACCGGCTTCCGTTTTGGTCATCGTGACCGCATTGAGTAGCGCGGCTTCGGTGTGCACCACGCGCATTCCGCGCCCGCCACCGCCACCGGCGGCCTTAATGATCACCGGGTAGCCGATGCGCCGCGCCGTCTGAATGATCACCTTGGGGTCGTCCGGCAGTGCGCCCTCCGAACCGGGCACGCAGGGGACACCCGCCTTGATCATCGCCTGCTTGGCCGACACCTTGTCGCCCATGATGCGGATCGATTCAGGTCGCGGGCCGATGAACACGAAGCCCGATTGCTCGACGCGCTCGGCGAAGTCAGCGTTCTCCGACAGGAAGCCATAGCCAGGATGAATCGCTTCAGCGTCCGTGACTTCCGCTGCGCTGATGATGGCCGGCATAGACAAATAGCTCTGCGCAGAGGGGGCGGGACCGATACATACCGATTCATCGGCCAGCTTCACGTATTTGGCTTCGCGATCGGCCTCTGAGTGAACGACGACAGTCTTGATACCCATCTCGCGGCAGGCACGCTGAATGCGCAGCGCGATTTCACCGCGGTTGGCAATGAGAATTTTTTCAAACATGGCGTCAGCCGATGATGAACAGGGGCTGACCGAATTCGACTGGCTGGCCGTTCTCGACAAGGATTTCCCTGATGACGCCAGATGCATCGGCTTCGCTCTCGTTCAGCAGTTTCATGGCTTCGATAATGCAAATGGTCTCGCCTTGCTTGACGGCGCTGCCAATCTCGACGAAGGC
>CAXRCQ010000273.1:0-3726 GCA_964228845.1 Blastomonas sp. | reverse complement strand
GGTGCTGCCGCCGGTCGCCGACGATCTGCCCGACGGGGTCGCGGCCGAAGACCTGCTCTGGGAAGAGACGATCGCGCCCGGCGGCTACGCCACCCGGCGGCTGGCGCGCGGCACGCGGCTGCGGCTGATCGACCTGAAGGGCGATGCCTGTGCCGGGCTACAGCTGTTCAACGCCGAAATGCCGACCGAGCGGCTCAACGTCGCCGATACGGTCAAGGTGCAGTGGAACGGCTATCTGGGCGCGGGCAAGCTGTTGCTCTCGGACATGGGCCGGGTGCTGATGAGCATCGTCGAGGATGATGCCGGCACCCATGATGCGTTTTGCGGCACGTCCAACGCCGCGACCAATGCCGCGAAATATGGAGAGGGTGCCAATTACAGCCTCTGTCCCAATGGCCGCGAACGGTTTCTGCTCGGCGCGGCCAAGCACGGGCTGGGGCGGCGCGACGTGCATCCGTGCATCAACCTGTTCAAGGGCGCGACCATATCCGAGGATGGCAGCATCGTGCCGAATGTCGGTCCTTTCGAGGCCGGACGCAGCGTGCTGCTGCGCGCCGAGATGGACGTGATCGTGGTGATCGCCAATGTGCCGCATGTGCTCGATCCGCGCCCCGAATATAGCGTCACCCCGCTGCGCGTCACCGCCTGGCGTGGCGAGGTGACGCCGGAAACCGACCCCATCCGCAACGCGACGCCGGAGGGCCAGCGCGCCTTCCTGAACGTCGAAGACTATTTCCGTCGCTGATCGCAGGAGTTTGACCCGAATGAGCGCCGATCCCCATATCGCTGGCCTGACTGGCCGCATCGTCCACGATGAGATCGTGCCGGCGCGCGCGCCGTGGCTGCACCATATTGCTGCCGGGCAGACGCTGCGCATCGTCGATCTGGAAGGCAATCAGGCGGTCGACTTCCTGCTCTACGCGACCGCCGACGATGCCGAACGCTATAGCGCGCAGGATACCGTCGCGGCGCAGGGCAACCTGTTCCTGCGCGAGGGCACCGTGCTGCGCTCGAACGAGGGGCGCGCGATGATGACCATCACCGCCAGCGCGGTCGATTATCACGACACGATCGGCGGCGCGTGCTCATGCGAATCCAATACGTTGCGCTACGGTCATCACACCAAGTCCGAACATGCCTGTGTCGAGAATTTCCTCGAGGCCAATCTGCTCGAAGGGCGCGGCAAGCGCGATATCGTGTCGAACATCAACTTCTTCATGAACGTGCCGGTCGAGGCCGATGGCTCGCTCGGCATTGTCGACGGGATCAGCGCGCCGGGCCTGACGGTCGATCTGCGCGCCGAGATGGACGTGACCGTGGTCGTCTCCAACTGCCCGCAGATCAACAATCCCTGCAACGGCTTCAACCCCACGCCCGTGCGCATGATCGTCACCGCATGAGCTACGATACCGTTCTCATCGCCAATCGCGGCGCGATCGCAACGCGCATCATCCGCACATTGCGACGCATGGGGCTGCGCTCGGTCGCGGTCTATTCGGAGGCCGACGAGGATTCGCTGCACGTCGCGCTCGCCGACGAGGCGGTGTGCATCGGCCCGGCGCGCGCGAGTGAGAGCTATCTGAATGTGGCTGCCATCCTCGAGGCCGCGCGCGCCACCGGGGCAGGGGCGATCCACCCGGGCTATGGTTTCCTCGCCGAAAATGCCGAATTTGCCGAAGCTTGCGCAGCCGCAGGCATCGTTTTCATCGGCCCCGATCCCGACAATATCCGCACCTTCGGGCTGAAGCACAGCGCGCGCGCGCTCGCCGCCGCGCATGACGTGCCGCTGGCGCCGGGCACTGATCTGCTCACCGACGAGACCGAGGCGGTCGGAGCGGCGGAGCGCATCGGCTTTCCGGTGATGCTCAAGGCGACGGCAGGCGGCGGCGGCATCGGCATGCGCGTGTGCGAGAGTGCCGATGACGTGCGCGAGGGCTTTGCCACCGTGGCGCGGCTCGGTCAGGGCAATTTCGGCGATTCGGGCGTCTTCCTCGAACGCTTCATCCGCCGCGCCCGGCATATCGAGGTGCAGATCTTTGGCGATGGCCAGGGCCGTGTCGTGGCGCTGGGCGAACGCGATTGCTCGCTCCAGCGCCGCAACCAGAAGGTGGTCGAGGAAGCACCCGCTCCGCTGCTGCCCGATTCCATCCGCGCCGAGCTTTACGCCGCCGCGATCCGGCTGGGCGAGGCGGCGCGCTATCGCTCCGCCGGGACCGTCGAATTCCTCTACGATGCCGAGCGCAAGGAGTTCTTTTTCCTCGAAATGAATACCCGGCTTCAGGTCGAGCATGGCGTGACCGAACAGGTGTTCGGCATCGATCTGGTCGAATGGATGGTGCGCGGCGGGCAGGGCGATTTCGGCTTTCTCGATAGCGCGCCGACCGCGCCCCAGGGCCATTCGGTGCAGGTGCGCCTCTATGCCGAGGACCCTGCGCAGGACTATCGCCCGACCTCGGGCACGCTGACCTCGGTGCGCTTTCCCGAGGATACCCGCACCGAGACCTGGGTAATGGCGGGCAGCACGGTAAGCAGTTGGTACGATCCGATGCTCGCCAAGCTGATCGTGCATGCCGAGACGCGCGAACTCGCTGTTGAGGCGATGCAGGCCGCGCTCGACCAGTCGCGCGTCGACGGCATCGAGAGCAACCTGCGCTGGCTGCGCGAGGTGGTGCGCGCGCCGGCCTTTGTCACCGGCGAGGTCTCGACCCGCGCGCTCGAAAGCGTGGTCTATTTGCCCCAAAGCATCCAGGTGGTGAGCGGCGGCACCGCGACGACGGTGCAAGACTGGCCGGGGCGGCAGAAGCTCTGGGCGGTCGGCGTTCCGCCCTCGGGGCCGATGGACGACCAGTCGTTCCGGCTGGGCAACCGGCTGCTCGGCAATCCCGAGGGCACGTCCGGGTTGGAACTCACGCTGACCGGGCCGACTTTGCTGTTCAACGCGCCCGCGCGCATCTGCCTGATGGGCGCGGATTTCGGTGCGACGCTCGATGGCGCCGCGGTGGAGCGCGGCGCACCGTTCGATGTCGCGGCGGGCCAGACGCTGAGCCTGGGTCGTGCGACCGGCGGGGGCTTGCGCGGCTATATCCTGTTCGCAGGCGGGCTCGACATCGCGCCCTATCTCGGCAGCACCAGCACCTTCGAGCTCGGCCAGTTCGGCGGCCATGCCGCGCGGCGGCTGCTCGCGGGCGATACGCTGCATCTGGCGCATGGCCCGACGACCGAGCCGCTGGCGCAGGTCGCCTTGCCCGAGATCGGCAGCGAATGGACATTGCGCGTGCTTTATGGCCCGCACGGCGCGCCTGATTTCTTCACCCCGGACGATATCGACACGCTGATCACCGCCGACTGGCAGGTGCATTACAATTCCAACCGCACCGGCGTGCGCCTGGTCGGCCCCAAGCCGCAATGGGCGCGCAAGGATGGCGGCGAGGCGGGGCTGCACCCGTCCAACATCCACGACAACCCCTATGCCATCGGCGCGGTCGATTTTACCGGCGACATGCCGATCATCCTGGGGCCGGACGGACCTTCGCTCGGCGGGTTCGTCTGCCCGTTCGTGGTGATCGCGGCGGACCGATGGAAGATCGGCCAGCTCGCCCCCGGCGACAAGTTGCGCTTCGTGCCGGTCAACGCGCATGACGCCTTCGCGGCGGACAGCCTGCAGCGGCGGTTGGTCGCGACCGGCGAGGGGCATATGCAGAGCCCCGCGCGCCCTATCGAGACGCT
>CAXRCQ010000272.1:0-7787 GCA_964228845.1 Blastomonas sp. | reverse complement strand
AAAGCCAGGTGCCGACCGCGAAAAAGGCGATCGAGCGCATCTCGACCGAACGCCTGCTGCTGCAGATGTTCGGATCGGGCCTCAAGCCCGACGATATTCGCGAAGTGGTCGAGACCAGCAAGATTCGCCAGATCAAACCGGGCGAGGCGATCCTGAAAGAGGGCGACGAAGGCACCGAAATCTACGTGATCCGCGTCGGATCGATGATCGTGGAGAAGGAGATCGGGGGCAAACCGGTTTTCCTCTCCTATCTTCCCGCCGGTTCCTATGTCGGCGAAATGGCGCTGATCGCGGGCGGCAGGCGTACCGCGACGGTGAAGGCGGCGATCAAGTCCGAAGTCATCCAGATCGACGGCGACGCTTTCAAGAAGGTGCTCGAAGCGCATCCCGAGCTGCTCAAGCGCGCCAAGCGCGACATGGCCAGCCGCCAGGACATCAACGCCTTTATCGAGGCGAAGAAGGACAGCTTCTCCGGCGTGGTCGACATGTATTCGGGCGTCGCCAACTTCCTGGTCGAGAACGGCATCGGCGAGGCGACCGACGTGCTGCTGATCGACGAGACGCTGTGCGTGGGCTGCGACAATTGCGAAAAGGCCTGCGCCGATAGCCATGACGGCCTGTCGCGGCTCGACCGCGAGGCGGGGCGCACCTATGCGCATCTGCACGTGCCGACCAGCTGCCGCCATTGCGAGCATCCGCACTGCATGGCCGATTGCCCGCCCAACGCGATCAATCGCGGCCCCGATGGCGAGGTCTATATCAACGACACCTGCATCGGCTGCGGCAACTGCCAGCGCAACTGCCCCTATGGCGTGATCCGCATGGACAAGGTGCCGCCCAAGAAGCCGAGCCTGCTCTCCTGGCTGTTCTTCGGCTTCGGACCGGGACCCGGCGAGCCGAGCAAGAAATGGTCCTATGCCAATAGCGACCACAGCGTCGAGAAGCCCAAAAAGGCGATCAAGTGCGACATGTGCGCCGGGATCGAGGGTGGCCCCAGCTGCGTTCGCGCCTGCCCGACAGGGGCGGCAATCCGCGTCGCGCCGGATGAGTTCCTCACCGTCGCCCGGCTCGAGCAGGAGGAGGCCTGATCATGGCAAGCCAGGCCCAGCCCGCCGCACCTGCCGTGCGCAAGAAGACCACGGGCCGTCAGCGCAACTCGATGCACGACGGCTTTTTGAAGCACAAGAATTTCCGCTGGATGAAGATCGCGACGGTGCTCAGCATCACGTGCCTCGTCAGCTATTTTCTCATCGACGTGCAGCCCCGCCACAATGGCGGATCGTGGTACGGCTATACCCTGGGCACGATCGGCGCGCTGCTGATCCTGTGGCTGACCTGTCTGGGCTTGCGCAAGCGCGCGATCACGCCGGGCGGCTGGTCGCTCAAGGCGTGGACCAGCGCGCATGTCTATCTCGGGCTCAGCCTGATCGTCATCGGCACGCTGCACACCGGCTTCCAGCTCGGCTGGAACGTGCACACGCTCGCCTGGTCGCTGATGATGATCGTGATCATCTCGGGCATCGTCGGCATCTATTTCTATGCGACGCTTCCCGACAATCTGTCGAGCAACCGTGCCGATTCGGACGGCGCGGTTACCGAGAAGATGATGATCGAGCAGTTGCGCTCGCTCGACCGCCAACTGCACGATGCGGCCCAGCCGCTCGATCCGTCGCAGGCGGCGCTGGTCCAGGCCTCGCTCGAGCAGGATCCGTTCGACGGCAATTTCTTCCAGCGCATCACCAACAGCTATTCGGGCTGCGAGACGCGCAAGGCGATTGCCGAGCTGCGCCGGATGCGTGCCTATCAGCCGCGCATGGGCGATGATCCGCTCGACAAGGTCGATGGGCTCCTGCAGCGCAAGGAATCGACGCTGGCACGGCTGCGCAAGCATCTTCAGATCAAGGCGATGCTGCAGGTGTGGCTCTATGTCCATGTGCCGATGACGTTCGCGCTGCTCGCCGCGCTGTCGGCGCATATTTTCAGCGTGTTTTTCTACTGGTGATCGGAAGTCCCGGGGGCGGGGTGTCGGCAAGTGTTGGGGGCAGTTGAATGATGTTTATCGTCCGCCAGGTGGCCTTGAAGGCAGATGGCAGCGAGATCGTCCGCCAGACCGAGGTCGCGGGCGGCGAGATTTTCATCGGCCGCAACGCGAGCAACGGGGTGCACCTGCCTGACCTGGCGGTGAACCCGGTTCATGCGAAAATGGTCCGGCGCGGTGGTGAACTGATCGTCACCGCCGAATCGCAACAGCCGTTCGATGTCGATGGCCGCAGCGTTGAATCGGCAACAATCGATGTCGCGCGCGGCGCGGAACTGCGCTTTGGCGGCCATATCATCGCATTGGGTACCGAAGGCGATGCGGTCACGCTCACCGTCCGCCGGGTCGAGGCGGTGTCGGACAGCGCCGAGGACAAGGACGAGACGGCGATCTATTCGCTGAAAGGGCTGCTGCCCGGCAAGCGGATGAGCGCCTGGGGCTTTGCCCTACTGGTGCTGATCGCGTGCCTGGCCTGGCCAATCTATACCTGGTCGAGCTACAAGGATCTGGCCTACAAGGAAAAGATCTCGCGGCCTGCCGGCTTCCATGCCGATACCATGTGGTCCTCCGGCAAGCTCAGCCTCGCGCACAAGACGCTGAAGAATGACTGCCAGTCATGCCATGTCGACGCGTTCGTGTCCGTCCGCGACAATGCCTGCATGACCTGCCACCAGAAGGATGCCGGGCCGCACGCCCCCATGGCACGCCAGCTCGATGCGCGCGGAGACCCGACCGGATTTGCCGCTTTTACCCGATTCGTTGCGGCCAGTTTCAACAAACCGGCGGGACGCTGTGTCGAATGTCACACCGAGCACGAGGGTGCGGGTGCTATGGAACCGACACAGCAGCGATTCTGCGCTGAGTGCCATGACGGGATGAACACGCGCTTGACCGACACCAAACTCGGAAATGCCGCCGATTTCGGCAAGGCCCATCCGCAGTTCCAGGCGGCGGTGCTGGTGCGTCCGCTGGTCGGCGACGATGCCAAGGCGCCGCGCAAGCGCATCTCGCTCGACAGGAAGCCCAAGGAGAATAACGGGCTGAAGTTCCCGCACGACATGCATCTGAGCAAGACCAACGGCGTCGCGCAGATGGGACGGCGGCTCAGCGCCAAATACGGCTTCGGCGATGCGCTCGAGTGCAAGGATTGCCACGAGCCCGACAAGAACAATGTCGGCTTTGTCGCGGTCGACATGGAGAAGAGCTGTGCGATGTGCCACAGCCTCGCCTTCGACAAGATCGGCGATACCTATCGCACGCTGCGCCACGGCCAGCCCGAACAGGTCAAGGCGGACCTGCGCGCCTTCTACCGCTCGACCCCGCCCGCGCGCCCGATCAACCTGGGCAGCCTGGCACGCCAGCGGCCCGGTGTGGTCAACTCGCGGCGCACGGCAGCGGATTATGCGCGCGCGGTCAATTTCCGCGGTGGCCGCGCCGATCAGGCGATCCGTCAGGTCTTCAGCCGCGGCGGTGCCTGTTATGACTGCCACGTCGTCGTGCCGCCCTCGTCGTCGGGCGCTCTCGATTTCCGCATCGCTCCGGTCGCGCAGACCAGCCGCTACATGGAAAAGGGATGGTTCACGCACGATGCGCATGACAAGGAAGAGTGCACCAGCTGCCATCTTGCCGAAAAATCGAGCGATGCTTCGGACCTGTTACTGCCCGGAATCAAGGATTGCCGGACCTGTCACGTCGGTGAGACTGGCGCTTCGCTGATCAAGGTGAAGAAACCGGTCGAATCCACTTGTGCAATGTGCCACGATTACCATGCCGATAAGGGGGCGCCATGGCTGCTTCGCGAGCAAGACAAGAAGAAGAAGCGGCCAGAGATTACGGCCTCCATGGCGCATCCGGGAGGGGCAGCGGCGCGATTGCGACGATAGCTGCCTCCCCCACAGCAACAAAGAACAAGGGACCGGGTCGCGCCATGCTGATAGCTCAGATCACCGACATTCATCTGGGCTTCGATCCGGATAACCCCGCCGAGTTCAACCGCAAGCGGCTGGATCAGGTCATCGCCATGCTGCGCGATCTCGATCCGCTGCCCGACATGCTGCTTGCCACCGGTGATCTGATCGATCGCGGCGACGAGGACAGCTATCGTCGGCTCAAGAATGCGCTTTCGGGCTGCCCGTTCCCGGTCCATATGTGCATGGGCAATCACGACCAGCGCGATACTTTCCGGTCGCAATTTCCCGAAGTGCCCACGGCCGAGGGCTTTGTGCAGTACGAGGTCGATGCAGGACCCATCCGGCTGCTGGTGCTCGATACGCTCGAGGAGGGTCGGCATGGCGGGGCGTTCTGCGAAGTGCGCGCCGAATGGTTGCGCGCCCGGCTCGCCGAACAGACCGACCGCCCGACGCTGATCGTCCAGCATCACCCGCCGATCGAGGTCGGCATTGAATGGATGAACACGCATCCCGAAGAGCCGTGGGTCGAGCGGTTGCGCGGCTGCCTGGCCAACCGGCCCAATATCATCGGCATGGTCTGCGGGCATGTCCACCGAGCGATCGTCAGCCAGTGGAACGGCTTTCCCGTCGCGATCTGCCCGTCGAGCGCGCCGCAGGTGGCGCTGGAACTCGCGCCGATCGATCCCGACCGGCCCGATGGCCGCAACATGATCATCGCCGATCCGCCCGCCTTTGCGCTGCACTGGTGGAACGGCCGTGAGCTCATCACGCATTACGAGACCGCCGACGAGCATGTCATGCTCGCGCGCTTCGACGAGAAGATGCAGCCGCTGGTACGCAGCCTGCTGGCCGAACGACCAGTCTGAGCCTGCGCTAAACCCACGCAAAGGCTGGTCTTTCCCGCCATGCCATGCAAACATCGCGTATCGGCAAGGGGCGCGCCATCCGGCGCACGCCCCTTGCGATGCCATCCGCACCGCCCACATGGGGCGCAGCGCGGGGCAGGACATAAAGGGTATCGCATGGTAAGAACGGTTTTGCTGATGGCAGCATCGGCACTCGCAATGGGCGTCGCTGCGCCTGCTATGGCGCAACAGGCAGCGCCGGTGTCGACCGAGGCGCAGGCAAGGCTGATCCATCAGCCCTGGCCCGGCCCCTATGACGGGGTGCCGCCCTGGGACAGGGTCAGCACCGAAGCCTTCCCGATGGCGATCCAGACGGCGATGGACAAGCTCAAGGCCGAGTATGAAGCCGTGGCGACCAACCCCGCCGCGCCCGATTTCCAGAACACCAATCTCGCGCTGGAGATGGCGGGTGACGACATGGATCGCGTCTTCGCGATGTGGGGCGTCTATACCAGCAACCTTGCCGACAAGCAGGTGCGCGCGCTCCAGGCCGAATGGGCACCGAAGATCAGCAAGTTCTACAACGAACTCACGCTCGATCCGCGCATCCTCAAGCGCATCAAGTCGGTCTACGACCGGCGCGATACGCTCGGCCTCGACGCGCAGCAGAAGCGGCTGGTCGAGCGCGATTATGACGCGCTCGTGCGCGGCGGGGCGCTGCTCGACGATGCGGCCAAGGCGCAGCTGATCGAGGTCAACGGTCAGCTGGCAAGGCTCTATTCGACCTTCAACGAGAAGCTGCAGGCGGACGAGGAAAAATACATCACCATCACCGACAAGGCCGATCTGGCCGGTCTGTCGGACAGCTTCGTCGCGTCGCTCAAAGCCGCCGCCGACGAGCGCAAGGTCGATGGCTGGGTGCTGGTCAACACCCGGTCGGTGATGCAGCCTGTGCTCGAGAACGCGACCAACCGCGCGCTGCGCGAGAAGGTCTGGCGATCCTATGTCATGCGCGGCGACAATGGCGATGCCAATGACACCAACGCCACGATCGCCGAGATCCTGAAGCTGCGCCAGCAGCGCGCCGAACTGCTCGGGTTCAAAACGCACGCGCATCTGCGCATGGACGATACCATGGCCAAGGACCCCGAACGCGCGATGGACCTGATGATGAAGGTCTGGCCCGCTGCGGTCGCCCGCGTGAAGCAGGAGGTCGCCGACATGCAGGCGGTGGCCGATGCCGAAGGCGCGGGGCTGAAGATCGAGCCCTGGGATTATCGCTTCTATGCCGAGAAGGTTCGCAAGGCGAAATACGATCTCGATCAGAACGAGATCAAACCCTATTTCCAGCTCAACAAGATGATCGCGGGCATGTTCGATGCCGCGGGCAAGCTCTATGATCTGGAGTTCAAGGAGAATACCGGCGAGGTTCCGGTCTTCCATCCGGATGTGACCACCTATGTCGTCACCAACAAGCGCACGGGCGAGAATGTCGGGCTGTTCTACATGGACGCCTATGCCCGCACCGGCAAGCGTTCGGGCGCTTGGGCGACCGCCTATCGCGCGCAGCAGCGTCTCGGTGGCGAGCGCAACGTGCTGTCGGCGAACAACAATAATTTCGTCAAGCCGGCACCGGGCGAGGTTGCGCTGATCAGCCTCGACGACGCTTCGACGCTGTTTCACGAATTCGGCCATGCACTGCACGCGCTGCTCACCGATGTCGAATATCCGGGGCTGCGCGGCACCCCGCGTGATTTCGTCGAATATCCCAGCCAGGTGAACGAGAACTGGCTGCTGACCGACTATATCCTCAAGAACTACGCGACCCATTACAAGACGGGCGAGCCGATCCCCGAGGCGCTGGTGCAGAAGATCAACGCCAGCGAGACCTTCAACCAGGGCTTCTCGACGGTGGAATATCTCTCTTCCGCAATCGTCGACATGAAGCTGCACTATCGCACCGATCCGGTGGCCGATCCGCGCGCGTTCGAAAAGGCGACGCTGGCGGAACTGGGCATGCCGGACGAACTGGTCATGCGCCACCGGTTGCCGCAATTCGGGCATCTGTTCTCGTCGGACAGCTATTCGGCAGGCTATTACAGCTATCTGTGGTCGGAAACGATGGACGCGGACACCTGGGCGGCGTTCGAGGAATCGGGCGATGTGTGGAATCGCGAGATTGCCGACAGATTCCGCAAGACGCTGCTTTCCACCGGCAACGAGACCGAGCGGGTCGAGGCCTATCGAGCGTTTCGCGGGCGGGATCCGGACGTCAATGCGCTGCTCAAGCGGCGCGGATTTCCGGTGACGGGCGCGGCATCGGCGGCTGACCGCGACTGACGGGCAGGCGAGGGGGCGGGGCGCACGTTTTGGCGCTTCGCTCCCTGCCACCTTGCCGCCTGCGCAGGCCGTGGCTATCTAGCGGCGATGACCATTGCACCGACCACGCTCGACCTGATTGGCAACACTCCGCTGGTGCGGCTCCAGGGCCCGAGCGAGGCTGCAGGTTGCGACATCTACGGCAAGTGCGAATATGCCAATCCCGGCGCATCGGTGAAGGACCGTGCGGCGCTCTATATCGTGCGCGATGCCGAAGAGCGCGGGACGCTGCAGCCCGGCGGGACGATCGTCGAGGGCACGGCGGGCAATACCGGCATCGGCATCGCGCTGGTCGCCAATGCCAGGGGCTACAAGACCATCATTGTCATGCCCGAGACCCAGTCCAAGGAGAAGATGGACACGCTGCGCGCACTGGGCGCAGAGCTGGTGCTCGTTCCGGCGGCACCCTATGCCAATCCCGGCCATTTCGTGCACACCTCGCGTCGCCTGGCCGAAGAGACGCCTGGCGCGGTCTGGGCGCAGCAGTTCGACAATATCGCCAACCGCCGCGCGCATATCGAGGGCACGGCCGAGGAAATCTGGGCGCAGATGGAAGGCCGGATCGACGGCTTTACCTGCGCGGCGGGCACCGGCGGCACGATCGCGGGCGTGGGC
>CAXRCQ010000271.1:0-8023 GCA_964228845.1 Blastomonas sp. | reverse complement strand
CGCGACTATCACGAACGCACCGAGGTGCTGCGCTATCGCTTCCTGTTCGGCTGGCTCGGCGGGCTGGTGATGCTCTATGCCGCTTATGCGCTGCTGCTGGTGCCCGAGCCGGGTTTCGACAATGGCGTGCTCAACCCCAATGGCTATCATCGCTATGCACTGGTCGGTTCGGTGGTGATGATCGTGTCGGTGGTGGTCTCGGCGCTGGGCACGCACCGGCTGCTCGCGCATCCCAATACCGATGCCCCGGCAACGCATTCCCATGGCCTCAGAGACTTCGTCGCCGCGTTGCGCTTCAAGCCGTTCCAGCTGCTGCTCGCCGCCGGGATGTGCGCCTTTGCCAATCAGGGGCTGTTCTTCGCGCTGCAGAATTATCTGATGCTGTACGTCTGGGAGTTTGAACAGGGCGTGTTCAACATCTACCCGTTCGTGCTGTTCCTGGGGGTCGCGCTTGCCTTTTTCATCGTCGGCCCCGCCTCGCGCCGCCTCGAAAAGCCGCGCACCGCAGCGATCGCTTCGCTGCTCTCGCTGATGTTCGCGACGGCGCCCTATTGGCTGCGGCTGGCCGGACTGTTCCCCGCGACGGGAGGCGGCATGGCGACGGTGCTGATCCTGTCGCTGATCGCGCTGTCGATCACGTTCGGCATCTGCACGATGATGATGATCAGCTCGATGATCGCCGATGTCACCGACGCCAGCGAGGCCGAGACCGGCAAGCGCACCGAAGGCATCTTCTTCGCCGGCTTCTTCTTCATGCAGAAATGCGTCGGCGGGCTCGGCATCCTCGCCTCCGCGCTGATACTCGCCATTGCCGGTTTCCCGGACAATGCCCAGCCAGGCCAGGTCGCTCCGCAGGTCATCGACCGGCTGGCGCTGACCTTTGCCATTGCCACCACCTTGATAGGCCTCACCTGTGCATGGGTGTTTAGCCGCTTTCCGCTGGGCCGCGCCGATCACGAGGCGCGTCTGGCCCAGATCGCCCAACCCTGATGAGTTTCACGAAAGGAAGATGAGCCATGGATTTTGACCTTACCGAACGCCAGGCCTATTGGCGCGACCGCGTCCGCAGCCATATCGAGGCGCATGTCCGCCCGCGCGTGAAGGACTATTACGCGCAGCAGGCCGAGGGCGGCCGCTGGAAGGTGTTGCAGGTCATCGAGGACGAGAAGGCCAAGGCCAAGGCTGCGGGCATCTGGAACCTGTTCATGCCGCCGTCGAACCCCAACCTGCCGCATGTCGACGACAGCTTCGAATTCGACGGCCCCGGTCTCACCAATCTCGAATATGCACTGTGCGCCGAGGAAATGGGCCGGGTCGAGATGGCGAGCGAGATCTTCAACTGCTCCGCGCCCGATACCGGCAACATGGAGGTGCTGCACCGCTATGGCACCGCCGCGCACAAGGAACAGTGGCTGAAGCCGCTGATGAACGGCGAGATCCGCTCGGCCTTTCTGATGACCGAGCCGCAGGTCGCATCGTCCGACGCGACCAATATCGAGACCTCGATCCGCCGCGAGGGCGACGAATATGTCATCAACGGCCGCAAATGGTGGTCGTCCGGAGCCGGCGATCCGCGCTGCAAGATCGCGATCGTGATGGGCAAGACCGATTTCGAGGCCAAGCGCCATGCGCAGCAGTCGATGGTGCTGATGCCGCTCGACGCGCCGGGCGTGAACATCCTGCGCCACCTGCCGGTGTTCGGCTATGACGATGCCCCGCACGGCCATATGGAAATCGAGCTCAAGGACGTGCGCATCCCGGCGAGCAACATGCTGCTCGGCTAAGGCCGCGGCTTCGAGATCGCGCAGGGCCGCCTTGGCCCGGGCCGCATCCATCACTGCATGCGCACGATCGGTGTCGCGGACGAAGCGCTGGCCAAGATGGTCCGCCGCCTGCAGTCGCGCGTCGCCTTCGGCAAGCGGATTTCCGAACATTCGATCTGGGAACAGCGGATCGCCGAAGCGCGCATCGATATCGAGATGACGCGTCTGCTCTGCCTGAAGGCGGCGGACATGATGGACAAGGTGGGCAACAAGTACGCCAAGGCCGAGATCGCGATGATCAAGGTCGCAGCCCCCCGGATCTCGCTCAAGGTCATCGACGATGCCATCCAGGCGCATGGCGGCGCGGGCGTCAGCGAGGATTTCGGCCTCGCCAAGGCCTATGCGCACATGCGCACGCTGCGTCTCGCCGATGGTCCGGACGAGGTGCACAACCGCACCATCGCACGGCTCGAAATGGGCAAGCACGGCACCAATGATGCCGAAGGCGGCTTCAGCTCGGGCGATCTGGGCGTGGCGCGGTGATTGAAATATCCTCTCCCCCATTGGGGAGAGGAAACGGAGCCTTGCGGGCTTGCCCGCCAGGCGCAGTTGGAGAGGGGCTGCAACGCTGGCGCTATCCCGCCGCCCCTCTCCAAGTCCGGCTAGGGCCCGGCTGCGCCGGACCAAGCCTCCCTGTCCTCTCCCCTGAAGGGGCGAGGAGTTCTGGAGAGACCCATGAAAGCTGCCATCTGTTTCGAACCGGGCAAGCCGCTCGAGATCCGCGACGTCACCATCGACAAGCCCGGCGCTCGCGAGGTGCTGATCCGCACCGCGGCGACCGGGGTGTGCCGATCCGACCTGCATTTCGTCGATGGCAGCTATCCCGCCCCCCTGCCCTTCATCCCCGGCCATGAGGCGGCGGGGATCGTCGAGGCGGTCGGCGATGGCGTGACGACGGTGAAGCCCGGCGATGCCGTGGTCACGTGCCTCAGCGCCTATTGCGGGCATTGCGAATTCTGCGTGACCGGGCGCATGGCGCTGTGCACCGGCCAGGATACCAAGCGCGGGCCGCACCAGCACCCCCGGCTCAGCATGGACGGCGCGCCGGTCAACCAGCTGCTCAACCTTTCCGCCTATGCCGAACAGATGCTGGTGCACGAACATGCCTGCGTCGCGATCAACCCCGACATGCCGCTCGATCGCGCCTGCGTGATCGGCTGCGCGGTGACGACGGGCGCCGGCGCGGTGTTCAACGCGGCGGACGTGACGCCGGGCGAGACGGTCGCGATCGTCGGCTGCGGCGGTGTGGGGCTCGCGGCGATCAACGCGGCAAAGATCGCGGGCGCAGGCCGGATCATTGCCATTGATCCGGTGGCGGACAAGCGTGCGCTCGCAGAAAAGCTCGGCGCGACCGACTCTATCGATGCCAGCGCGGATGGCGCGGCCGAGCAGGTGATCGAGCTGACCAAGGGCGGCGTCCACCATGCGATCGAGGCGGTCGGACGACCGGCCTCGGCCAATATGGCGGTCAAGGTGCTCCGGCGCGGGGGTACTGCCACGATCCTTGGCATGATGCCGCTGGCCGAGAAGGTCGGTCTGTCGGCGATGGAACTGTTGCAGGGCAAGAAGCTGCAGGGTTCGCTGATGGGGAATAACCGTTTTCCGGTTGAAATTCCGCGCCTTGTCGAGTTCTACATGCGCGGAATGCTTGACCTCGACACGATCATTGCCGAACGCTTGCCGCTGGGACGCATCAACGAAGCCTTCGACGCGCTCAGAGTCGGTGATTCTGCGCGATCGGTCATCGTCTATAATTGAACTGGGTGAGGAATTTCTGAGATGGAAAAGATCGACGCTCAGGCGACGATGACAGGCACGATGGACGTGCCCGAGCAGGACCGGCTCGACGAGGCGAGCCTGACCCGTTGGTTCGAAGCCAATGTCGAGGGATTTGAAGGTCCGCTTTCCCTTTCCAAGTTCAAGGGCGGCCAGTCCAACCCGACCTACAAGGTAGCGACGCCGGGAGCAGCCTATGTGCTGCGCCGCAAGCCCTTCGGCCCGTTGCTGCCCTCGGCACATGCGGTGGACCGCGAATACCGCGTCCAGGCGGCGCTCTACGATGAGGGCTTCCCTGTGTCGCGCCAGTTCGGGCTGTGCGAGGACGACTCGGTCATCGGCTCGATGTTCTATGTCATGGCGTTCACCGATGGTGCGAGCTACTGGAACGGCACCCTGCCCGGCAAGACTCCCGAACAGCGCACCGCGATCTACAATGCGATGATCGATACGCTGGCGCATCTCCACAGCTTCGATCCGGCTGCGATCGGGCTGGAGGATTACGGCAAGCCCGGCAATTACTGCGCGCGCCAGATCTCGCGCTGGACCAAGCAGTACCGGTTGTCCGAGACCGAGACGATTCCGGAAATGGACCGGCTGATCGAATGGCTGGAGAAAACGGTGCCCGAACAGCGCGGCTTCGGCATCGCGCATGGCGATTTCCGCATCGACAACATGATCTTCGCGCACGACGAGCCCAAGGTCATCGCTCTGCTCGACTGGGAACTCTCGACCCTGGGCGATCCGATCGCAGACCTCAGCTATTTCCTGATGAGCTGGGTCCAGCCCGCCGAGGGCCGCAACGGCCTGCTCGGCGTCGACGTCAAGGCGCTGGGCATCCCGACGCTCGAAGAGGCGCTGGCGCGCTATGTCGAAAAGGCCGGCTTGGACGAGGTGCCCGACATGGACTGGTATCTGGCTTATAACCAGTTCCGCATCGCCGCGATCCTGCAGGGGATCAAGAAGCGCGTGATTGACGGCACTGCATCGAGCGCGCAGGCCGCGCAGATGGCGCAGCGCGTCATCCCGCTCGCGCAGGCGGCGTGGGAATATGCCAAGAAGGCCGGCGCACAGTGAGCGACGGGACGTTCGACCTGACCGGACGCGTGGCGATCGTCACCGGCTCGTCACGCGGTATCGGCGCGGCGATTGCGCGCAAATACGCCGCGCATGGCGCGAAGGTGGCCATTTCCAGTCGCAATCAGGACGCCTGCGATGCTGTCGCTGGCGAATTGAACACGCAATATGGCGCAGGCACGGCAATCGCCGTTGCCGCCAGCATCTCGCGCAAGGAAGACCTGCAGAACCTCGTCGATCGCACCCGCGCCGAGCTGGGGCCGATCGACATCCTGGTCTGCAATGCCGCCAGCAACCCCTATTACGGGCCGATGGCGGGCATCAGCGACGACCAGTTCCGCAAGATCATGGACAATAACATCCTGTCCAACCACTGGCTGGTGCAGATGGCGCTGCCCGACATGAAGGCTGCGGGCAAGGGATCGGTGATCATCATATCGTCGATCGGCGGGATGCAGGGCTCGGGCAGCATCGGCGTTTATAACATCAGCAAGGCGGCAGACTTCCAGTTGGCGCGCAACCTGGCCTATGAGCTGGGACCTGACGCGATCCGCGTCAACTGCATCGCGCCCGGGTTGATCCAGACCGATATGGCGCGTGCGCTCTGGGAGGACGAGAAGGTCATGGGCTATGTCCGCCGCATCACCCCCTTGCGCCGCATTGGCCAACCGGAAGAGATTGCAGGAGCAGCGGTGTTTCTGGCATCGGATGCGTCGACCTATATCACTGGCCAGTCGATCGTGATCGATGGCGGCACAACCATAGCAGCGGCGCTTTAAGCCGCGAAAAGCAGAGCGAGAGGACGTTTCATGGATTTGCAGGGCAAGGTTGCAATCGTTACCGGCGCGGGGAGCGGCATCGGCAGGGCAAGTTCGCTGCTGTTCGCCAAGCACGGCGCAAAGGTCATCGCCACCGACATTACGGGCAGGCAGGACGAGACCGCGGCTGAGAACCCCGATGCCATCACCGCGGTCCAGGCGGACGCGAGCAGCGAGGCCGATGTTCAGATGCTCGTCGCCAAGGCGCTCGAACTGCATGGGCGGCTCGATATATTCTTCGCCAATGCGGGTGTCTCCGGCGGGTTCGAAGGCATTTTCGACCAGACCGTCGAGGAATGGGAGCGCATCCTCAAGATCAACCTGATCGGTCCGTTCCTCGCCATCAAGCATGCAGGCAAGGCGATGGCTGATGGCGGCAACGGCGGCTCGATCATCTGCACTGCGTCGGTCGCCGGCTTGCGCTCGGGCGCGGGTGGGCCTGCCTATACCGCCAGCAAGGCGGGCGTGATCAACCTGGTGCGCATCGGCGCACAGCAGCTCACCGGCAGCAATGTGCGCTGCAACGCCATCTGCCCCGGCCTGATCGAGACCGGCATGACCGAGTTCATCTATACCAAGGCGCGCGAAAAGGGCTTCGAGGACAAGATCGGCCAGCTCAATCCGATGCAGCGCGGCGGCGTGCCGAACGAGATCGCCGAGGCGGCCCTGTTCCTGGCCTCGGATCGCTCGAGCTATGTCAACGGCCATGCGCTGGTCGTCGATGGCGGTCTTACCAGCTCGCACCCCTATGCGCGCCAGCGCTTCGGCCAGACGGCCACCTGATCCTGTCCTCCCTGGAGAAATGAAAGTTCCCTGATGACCCTCTCTGTGTCCGATCCGGCTGACCTTGGCTTCAACCACGCCCTGCTCGAGCGCATTCCTGCCCATATCCAGTCGAAATATCTTGATACCGGTCGCCTGCCGCATGCTGCCCTGCTGATCGGACGCGGGCACGAGCTTGCGCACCTCTCGCTCCAGGGCGATGCCCGCGAGGGCCAGCCGCTGCAGCAGGATGCGATCTTCCGCATCGCCAGCATGACCAAGCCGATCACCTCGGTCGCGTTCATGCAGCTGGTCGAGGAAGGCCGCATCGCCCTGTCCGATCCGGTGCATCGCATCATTCCCGAATGGAAGGATCTGGGCGTATTCGTCTCGGGAGGCGGCGCGCAGCCGTTCGTCACGCGCCCGACGACGCAGCCGATGCGGATGATCGACCTGCTGCGCCACACCTCGGGCCTGACCTATGGGTTTCAGGAGCGCACGCCGATCGACGCCGCCTATCGTGCGCGCAAGCTCGAGGCCTTTGCCGGGCCGGACCTGGAAGAATTCATTAAGATCCTCGCGCAGATCCCGCTGCAGTTCGACCCCGGTACGGCGTGGAACTATTCGATCTCGACCGACATCCTGGGCGCGATCCTGCAGCGGATGGACGACAAGCCGCTCGACGAAGTGATCGCCGATCGTGTCACGCGACCGCTCGGCATGATCGACACGCATTTCCAGATCCCCGAAGACAAGCTCGATCGCGTCCCCGATTGCTATGTCTTCCACCCGACCGAGAAGATGAAGCTCTACGATCCCGGTGCGAAGACTGCCTGGGGCCGCAAGCCCAGCCAGCTTTCGGGCGGCGGCGGCATGGCCTCGACCTTGTCCGACTATCATCGTTTCTGCCGCATGCTCTTGAATGGCGGCAGGCTGGAAGGTGCGCGCATCCTGGGGCGCAAGACGCTCGATCTGATGGTGGCCAACCACCTGCCCGGCGGCGGCGACCTGACCCAGCACAGCAAGGCGCTGTTCAGCGAGGCGGAAAATGCAGGCGCGGGCTTCGGCCTGGGCTTTGCCACCACGATCGACAATGCCGCGACCGGCGTCGCGGGCTCGAATGGCGATTTCTACTGGGGCGGCATGTTCTCCACCGCCTTTTTCGTCGACCCGGCAGAAGATGTGATCATGATCTTCATGACGCAGCTGATGCCGTCCAGCACCTACCCGATCCGGCGAGAGATCAAGTCGATGCTCTATGCCGCGGTCGAATAAGCAGAGGAACCTTTCATGACCGATTCCCCGATCTCCACCGAGAAACGCGGCGATATTCTCGTCGTCACCTCCAACAGCCCGCCGGTCAATGCGCTGGGCGCAGCCGTGCGCATCGGCCTCGACAAGGCATTCGATGCGGCCGCCAGCGATGACAGCGTCAAGGCCGTGGTGCTGATCTGTGAGGGCCAGACCTTCTTTGCCGGGGCTGACATTACCGAATTCGGCAAGCCCCCGGTCGAACCGATGCTGCCCGCCGTCATCGCCAAGATGGAAGCACTGGACAAGCCAGTGGTCGCCGCGATCCACGGCACGGCGCTCGGCGGCGGGCTCGAGACCGCCTTGTGCGCGCACTATCGCGTCGCCGTGCCCTCGGCCAAGCTCGGCGTGCCCGAGGTGAAGCTCGGCCTGCTGCCCGGCGCGGGCGGCACGCAGCGCCTGCCGCGCGTCGTCGGCGTCAAGGCCGCGCTCGAAATGACCGCCAAGGGCGACCCC
>CAXRCQ010000270.1:0-2285 GCA_964228845.1 Blastomonas sp. | reverse complement strand
ATCCTGACGCTCGCGGTGGCTGCCGCGCGCGCGCATGGCGTCGCGATACTCGACGGGGTGTGCAACGAGTTTCGCGACCTGGCCGTGTTCGAGGCCGAGGCGCGCCAGGGCCTGCTGTTCGGCTTCGATGGCAAGACGCTGATCCATCCCGACCAGGTCGCACCCTGCAATGCCGTCTTCTCTCCCAGCGAAGAGGAACTGGTCTGGGCGCAGGCCGTCATCGCTGCGTTCGCCTTGCCCGAAAATGCTGGCAAGGGCGCGATCCGGGTCGAAGGGAAGATGGCCGAGCTGCTCCATCTGGACCAGGCACGGCAGCTGGTGGCGATTGCCGAGCGCATCGCCGCGTCGGGGTAATCAGCCTGCGCGGTTCTTGCGCCGCAAATCGCCCTTGCAGCGTTCCGAACAGGTCTTCACATTGTCCCAGTCGCGCGCCCATTTCTTGCGCCAGGCAAAGGGCCGCCCGCACGCCTCGCAGACCTTCTCGGGCAGGGTCGATTTGGTGTAGCGCTTGTCCGGCATGAAGCGCGATATGGGCGCGGGAAAGCACCGCCACCAGAGCCAGGGGCAAATTTCCGCGCGTGCTCTTGCCCGCCGAAACGCCCGCGCTATCGTGCCATGCATGCGCACCCTTGCTCTGGCTCTTGCCGCCCTCGCCCCGCTTGCCGTTTCCGCTCCGCTTGCCGCCCAGGCCGAGCCACCGCGCATCGCCCGCATGGCGGTTCAGGTCGAGGAGAAATCGATACCCGAACTCGCCGCGATGCTCGGCAGCGGCGCGCTCAGCAGCGAGGAGCTGGTCCGCGCCTATCTCGACCGGATCAACGTGCTCGACCGCAAGGGGCCGATGCTCAACAGCGTCATCGCGGTGATGCCGGGTGCGATCGAGGAAGCCCGGGCGCTTGACGCCGAGCGCAAGGCCGGGAAACTGCGCGGCCCGCTGCATGGCATTCCGGTCCTGATCAAGGACAATATCGAGGCCAAGGGCCGCATCCCCACCACCGCCGGATCGACCGCGCTGCTCGCCAATGTCACCGACCGCGACGCGCCCCTGGTCGCCAGGCTGCGCGCAGCGGGCGCGATCATCCTGGGCAAGACCAACCTGTCGCAATGGGCGAATATCCGCTCGAACGATTCGGTCAGCGGCTGGTCGAGCGTCGGTGGGCTGGTGAAGAACCCCTATGCGCTCGACCGCAACGCCTGCGGCTCGTCCTCGGGCAGCGGCGCGGCAGCGGCGGCGAGCCTGGCGGCAGCGACGATCGGCACCGAGACCGACGGGTCGGTCATCTGCCCCTCGTCGATCAACGGGCTGGTCGGGTTCAAGCCGACGCTCGGCCTCGTCTCGCGCACGCATGTCATCCCGATCAGCCATAGCCAGGATACCGCAGGCCCGATGGCGCGGAGCGTCACCGATGCGGCGCTGCTGCTCACCGCGCTGGCGGGCAGCGATCCGGCGGACCCCGCCACCGCAGAGGCGGACAAGCGCAAGACCGATTATGCCGCAGGGCTCTCGCCTGATTACTTGAAGGGCGTGCGCATCGGCGTGCTGATGGACCGGCGCGGCGGCAATGCCAAGGTTCAGGCGGCGTTCGCGGTGGCGCTTGAAAAGCTCAAGGCCGCAGGCGCCGAGCTGGTCGAGATCGCGGACAGCCGCACCGGGCTGGAGGGCTTGGGCGAGGCCGAGTTCAAGGTGCTGATGGTCGAGCTGAAGGCGGATCTCAACGCCTATCTCGCCACCACGCCTCGGCAAGTCACCGCGCGCACGCTCGAGCAAGTAATCGCTTTCAACACCGCGAATGCCGAGACGGAGCTCGCCTGGTTCGACCAGTCGCTGTTCGATCTCGCCGAGAGCCAGAAGGGGCTCGACGATCCCGAATACAAGGAAGCGCTCGCCAAGTCGAAGCGGCTCGCCGGGGCGGAAGGCATCGACAGGCTGCTCAGGACGCACGATGTCCGCTTCCTGGTCGGCCCCAGCAACGCGCCCGCCTGGGTCAGCGATCTGCTCAATGGCGATCACAGCATCGGCCCCAGCCAGAGCCAGTTGCCTGCGGTCGCCGGCTATCCGCACATCACCGTGCCGATGGGTCTGGTCGCCGGGCTGCCCGTCGGCCTGTCGATCATCGGCGGCCAGTGGCAGGACCATGATGTGATCAAGGCCGGCTACGCCTTCGAACAGGCGAGCAAGGCAAGGGTCGCGCCGACTTATGCCGACAGCGCGGACGCGAAAGCCGACCCGATCGGGCAGTGACACTCCAGATCCTCCCCTGGACGGGGAGGGGGACCGTTCGCGC
>CAXRCQ010000269.1:0-4994 GCA_964228845.1 Blastomonas sp. | reverse complement strand
CGTACAGACATCGTTTTTTCTCTCTCAGACCTGGGGGCCCTTCCAAGGCCCGTGGTGCCACCACCAGGGGCCGGGTCAGCGTCCCGATATGCAATGCAAGCCAGAACAAAGCGTTAATCTCAATGCTGTTAACCCTGATTTGACATTCCACGCGACAAAAATCTGTGGCTTCTCGGCCCATCCTGACACGGCTGTCCCGATTTGAAACCGAAAAGCTGCGCAAAATTAACCGATGTTATCCACCACCGCCCCGTCGGCTGGCTGAATTAGCGTTGACCTTACGGCACAGCCGCAATCATCCCGAAATGCACCATTTGGCCGCAGATTCATCAGCTTTTGCCGCTTGTCTGGCATGTGCCTGCTGGCTATAGGCCGCTGCAACCATAGGCCGACGGAACGTGTCCGACCGAGGGCGCGTGGCGGCGGTGCTGCAAGACCACCGGGAGCATCACATGGCGTCCATCTCCACGGCAATCGACGACATCGATGTGCTGGCCAAGGCGCGCAGGAACATCTCGGGCGATTATTTTCCCTCGCCCGACGAAGAATATATGTCCCCGCGCCAACTCGAATATTTCCGTACATTGCTGCAGGAATGGAAGCGCTCGATACTTGCGGCATCCAAGGACACGCTGCAGCAGTTGCAGGACGGCCCGATGCGCGAGCCCGACCTGAACGACCGCGCATCGAGCGAGACCGACTGGGGCATCGAGCTGCGCACGCGCGACCGCCAGCGCAAGCTGATCGCCAAGATCGATTCCGCGCTTCGCCGGATCGACGAAGGCGAATATGGCTACTGCGAAGTGACCGGCGAGCCGATCGGCCTCGGACGCCTCGTCGCCCGCCCGATCGCGACGATGACCGTCGAGGCGCAGGAAGCGCATGAGCGGCGGGAAAAAATTTCGCGCGACGATTGAAATCGGGCGCGCGCGCGGCAACGATTAACCAATTGGCGACATTCTGGGCGGTATAACGGGGCCGCTCGGAAAATCCTCCGTTTTGGGGGTATCAGTCTTCATTGCCAATCTGGATGCCAGCCCGATGAATATGCCGGTCAGCCCGAAATCTCTGGATGCCCAGGAGAGCCGCGCGCGCGACAGCCTGTTTCTGCTGGCTGAACTCTGCATCGAGGGATCGCAGGGTCAGCACAAGGTCAAGGTACGCAACCTTTCACCCGGCGGCATGATGGTTGAGGCCGATCTGAAAGTGGCCCAGGGTCAGCAGATCGTGGTCGACTTGCGCAATATCGGCTCCGTGCGCGGACAGATCGCCTGGGTGCGCAATGGCAAGTTCGGCGTCGCCTTCGATCGCAGCATCGATCCCAAGCTGGCGCGCAAGCCGGTGGGCAGTTCAGGCGAGCCGACCCCGCGCTATCTGCGCACGCCGATCACGTACAGCCCCTCCTATCCGCGCTGACCGGTTGCAGGGCGCGCGCTCCCGGCGCCGACCCATGTATCAATCGTTCGCTGCCAGCGGCAGTTCGCCATTCTGCGCACCGATGCTTTGCGGCGCGAGACGCTGGTTGGCGGGAGAACCGCCAAACGCGATCGGGTGGCGCAACGTGCGATAGGGCCCGATATGCGGCGCTGTCATGTCCATGAAGAAGCCGGTCGCCTTGAGATGCGGGTCGTCGGGCACTTTCTCGATCGGGTTGAAGCGCATCGCCGGGATATCTTCCTTTTCAAGCAGTTCGACCCATTCGTCCGTGGTCTTGGTCGCGGCGACCTCCTCGATGATCGCGTACAGGTCTCCGGTATGCTTGGTGCGCTCTTCATAGGTTGAAAAGCGCGGATCCTCGAACACGCCCGGTCGACCGCCGATCTCGAAGAAGCGCGCCCATTGGCGGTCGACATAAGGCACGATGGCGATGAACCCGTCCCTGGTAGGATAGGGCCTGCGCCGGGGATTGATCGAGCGCGTATAGCCGAACTTGCCGTCGCCCGGGAACGTCTGCCCGTACAGGTTCTCCACCATGTTGAAGAAGGTGAAGCATTCGAACATCGGCACCGAGACGAACTGCCCTTCGCCGGTACGCTGTCTGTGCACGACCGCGGCGAGCGTCGCGATCGTCGCGAACAGCCCGACGGTCTTGTCGGCGACCAGCGAGGGCGTGTAGCTCGGCGGTCCGTCCGAACGCTTGGCATAAAGGTCGGCCCAGCCCGATGCGGCCTGGACAAGATCGTCATAGGCCTGGCGCTTGCCATAGGGGCCGTTCGCGCCATAGCCGCAGCAATGGACATAGATGATGTTCGGGTTGATTGCCCTGACCGAATCATAGTCGAGCCCCAACCGCGCCATGCCGGCCATGCGAACATTGTGGAAGAACACGTCCGCCTCGCGCAGCAGCGCTTCGAGCTGTGCGCGGCCCAGTTCGTCGCGCCCGTCGATGGTCACCGATTTCTTGTTGCGGTTGAGGGCCATGAAGATCGGCCCCAGATCCCCGGTCGGCGACGATCCGGCATAGCGCATCATGTCGCCCGCATGGGTACCGCCCTTGTTCTCCACCTTGATGACATCTGCGCCCATATCGCCCAGCATCATGGTCGCGAGCGGCCCCATCACGACACTCGACATATCCAGCACGCGCACCCCGGCCAGAGGGCCCGTCGCCGCCACATCGCTGATCGTCCAGATTGCTTCGGTCATGTCGACCTTCCTCCTGATTGCAGAATTGTCATCATCTGTGTCACCAATAGGCCACACCAAGGCTTATACTGTCGCTGAAATGCTCAAAATCTCGCAAGGGGACAAACCAGCGGCGGCCACATATTGCAGAAGCCTCCGTTTTGGAGCTATTCCTGCGCGCGCTGGATAGGGGTGTATCAGTAAATCTGGACGAGTCGCACCGTTCTCCATGGGGGCAAGATGATTCTGGGATTGTTTGAAAGTGCTGAACAGCGCCGCAAGGACGCGCGCGACTTGAGCGACATGTTCGACAAATATGGCGACGACATTGTCGATGTGCTGCAGGCGCGCGCTGACGATACCAGATTGCGTGATCGTGATCGCAAGCATTGGGCGCGCCTGCTGCGCAAGGCTCGATCGCAATATGGTTGAAATCGCACACCAGCACCGTGCCATCTGATTACCGTCGCTGGTCGAAGCGGCGGCCGATCATCGCGCTGGCGATATTGACCTTCTGAATGTCGATCGCACCACCAGCAATGCCCCAGCCCCAGGCGTCGCGCATGCGGCGCTCCATCGGATATTGGGTGGAATAGCCATAGCCGCCCATCAGCTGGACGGCATTGCCGGTGACCGATCGGGCGATCTGGTTGGCGAAGCACTTCGCCGATGAGCTGTCGAGAATCGATGGCAGGCCCTGGTCCGAATTGACCGCCGCGCGCCAGATCAGCAGCCGTGCCGCCTCGACCTCGATCTGCATCTCGGCGAGCTTCATCTGCACCGCCTGGAAATCGACCAGCGGCTTGCCGAACTGCTGCCGCTCCTGGACATAGGCGAGCACATCCTCCAGCGCGCCCGACGCCTGGCCCAGCGCCATCGTCGCGTTGCCGCAGCGCTCGAGGTCGAACGCCTCCATCAGCCTCGCAAATCCGCCTGCTGGCACCACGATATTGTCTTCGGGCACGATGCAATCGTCGAACATCAGGTCGGCAGACGGCACGCCGCGGAAGCCCATCAGCGTCTCGGGCTGGCCGAAGCTGAGGCCGGGCGTGCCCTTTTCCACCAGCACCGCGCCGATTCCCCTTGCTCCTGGAGCGTCGGACAACCGGGTATAGACCAGATAGGCGTCCGAATGCCCTCCGCCCGAACACCAGCGCTTGGTGCCGTTGATCGTCACCTTGCCATCAGCGATGACGCCGCGCGTGGTGAGATCGGTGAGCGCCGTACCCGCCGCCGGTTCGGACATCGATACCGCGACGATCATCTCGCCTGCGCAGACCTGCGGCACGATCCGCTGTTTCAACGCTGCAGGGGCGAAATGCTGGATCGCCCGCACGGGGCCGACACAGGCCTCGAACACCGGAAACGCGACCGCCGAACTGACCTTGGCCAGCTCTTCCAGCACGATCAGCGCGTCCAGATTGGTCAGCCCCAGCCCGCCCAGTGCCTCGGGCGTGTTGATGCCCAGCAGCCCCATTTCGGCATAAAGGTGCACCATGTCGCGCGGCACCGGGCGGTTGTCGCGCTCCAGCTCCGCGGCCAGCGGCACCAGTTCGGCTTGCGCAAACCGGCGCACCGTCTCGCGCAGCGCAAGCTGCTCGTCCGAAAGGCTGAAATCCATCTCCGCACCTCGTGTTAATCGCCCGGTTAACAACGGGATGCGGGAGAATGCGGCCCGCGTCAATGCCCAGTTATGCCAGGCAGCGAAGCTGGCTGGATCTGGGTCAGTCGCCGGTCAGTATCCGATCGACCAGCTGCTTCACCGTCGGCACGAAGCCGTTGGAATAGAAGGGATCGGTGCCGAAATTATACGCGGCATGGCCAGCGAACATCAGGTTCTTGTCCGGGTCATCGCCATGCGCGATATTCTGCAGCGCCTTCTGGATGCAGAAGCTGCGCGGATCGGCGAGATAGCCGGTCGAATTGTTGTCATGGTCCTTCCACGAAGAGAAGGCGCAATGCGACAGGCAGCCCATGCAGTCGGTCTGATCCTTGCGGATCACCGCGCGCTCCTCGGGCGTGACGAACACCAGCGTGTTGTCCGGCGTCTTGAGCGCGGTGGTGAAGCCCTGCGCATCCCAGCGGCGCGCACGATCGAGATCAGCAGGTGCCACCCAGAAATTCTTGCCCTTCACCCCGCAATCGAGCTGCGCCGTATGTTCGCCCGCCATCTCGGTCGAGAACGGAATCTGCCGCTCCGAACGCGCTTCGAGCGACTGGAGAAACGGATTGCGCACCGCGCTGGAATAGAAGCCGGTCGGGCTGAAGCGCTGGAGCAGCACATCGCCTTCCTTGATCTTGGTCAGCTCGTCCTTCCACTTCTGCGGAATCGGGCTTTCCTGGGTCAGCAGCGGGCGAGTTCCGTACTG
>CAXRCQ010000268.1:0-4644 GCA_964228845.1 Blastomonas sp. | reverse complement strand
CCGTCACGCCATGATTGCCGAGCAGCGCTAGCTCACCGGCCAGCCATGTGCGCCAGATCCGGTTATGCTCGCGCGAGCGGGTGACGAACTCATCGTCCGCCAGCGCCGCCAGCGCCGCGGCCTGGCCGGTCAGCGTGACGTTGAAGGGCCCGCGGATGCGGTTGAGCGTGTCGACAATGCCCTCGGCGCCATAGCCCCAGCCGATGCGTTCCCCGGCCAAGCCATAGATCTTGGAAAAGGTCCGCGTGACCAGCACATTGGCGTGCTTGTCAGCCAGCTCCAGCCCGTGATCGTCCTCGTCCGCGTCCAGATATTCCGAATAGGCCTGGTCGAGCACCAGCAGCACATCCGACGGCAACCCGGCATGCAGCCGCGCGATCTCCGCGCGCGGGGTGAGCGTCCCGGTCGGGTTGTTGGGGTTGGCGAGATAGACCACGCGGGTGCGATCAGTCACGCAGGCGAGCAGCGCATCGACATCGGTGGCGTAGAAGTTGTCTGGCGCAACTACCGGCGTCGCGCCGCAACGCCGCGCAGCAATGTCATAGACCGAAAAGCCGTAGCGGACATAGACGACCTCGTCCCCCTGCCCTGCATAGCCCTGCGCTGCCAGGTTGAGCAGTTCGTCCGACCCCGTGCCGCAGACGATGCGCGCCGGATCGAGCCCGTGCAACTGGCCGATCGCTTCGCGCAGCGCACTGCAGTCCGGGTCGGGGTAGAGCGAGGGGGCGAGCGCCGCGCCGCGTGCCCTCGCCTCCAGCGCGGCAGGGCTGGTGCCCAGCGGATTCTCGTTGGCTGAGAGCTTGACGAGCGGGCGGCCGTCTTCTCCGGTCGACTTGCCGGGGACATAGGCATGGATGGCCTCGATCCATGGCTTGGGAAGGGGCTGGGGACGAGGCTCGACTGGGGGCTGGCTGGTCATGGGGCGCGCGCATAGCGCGACTCTTGCGGAAGGGGAAGCGGCGAGCGCGGATCGCGGGCGGGATCACGCGTTCGAACGATCCAGACGACTGCGCGACCGAAAAATGCTTAACAAAATCAACTGTTGCCCGGGTTTTGAGGGTGAATTCGCGTTCAACCGGCAAGCATATGTTAAGTTTGGAGAATTTTCGGATGAATAGCTTTTGCGGGTTGCCCCCGAAATGAGGCTGCGTTAAGACCTTGGCCAAGGTCGCCCAGGATCATGTCAGCGCAAAAATCGCGGCATGGTTCAGATTACGGTCCGGGGTGATGCATTGGTGTCCGCGTCGCCCGGTATCCGCACAGGTTACAGGGGGTGATCTTGGCACAACGCTTTTTCCGCACGCGACAGCTGATTCTGGGCGGTGCCATCTGCGCCGGGATGGTGTGGACGACGGCCGGACAGGCGCAACAGGTCAATGTTCCCTCTCCCCCCACGCGCGAGGAAATCGAGCGCCCGGTGCAGCAGCGCAGCGATCGCCCGGCGCGCCTCACCGTCGAAGGCGATATAGAGCGCGCGCCCTGCCCGCTCGCCGACCCGGCCTATGCCAATGTCAGGCTGACGCTGACCGAGGCGCGCTTCAACAATCTGGGCCCGATCGCCCCGATCGAGCTGCGCCCATTGTACGAACAGTATATCGGTACCGAGCAACCGGTCGCGGTGCTGTGCGAGATCCGCGACGCGGTCGCCACCAAGCTGCGCCGCGATGGCTATATCGCTGCGGTGCAGGTTCCCACGCAGCGCATCGACAATGGCGTGGTGCAGTTCGAGGTGCTCTACGCCAAGCTGACCCAGATCCGCGTGCGCGGCGATGCCGGCAATGGCGAGAAGCTGGTCGCGAGCTATCTCGAGCGGCTGACCGAAGGCACGGTGTTCAACCAGAAGCTCGCCGAGCGCTATCTGCTGCTGGCGCGCGACCTGCCGGGTTATGATATCCGCCTGACGCTTGTTCCGGCAGGCACCGGCCCCGGCGAGCTGATCGGCGATGTGACTGTGCGGCGCACCCCGTTCGAGGTCGATCTCAACGTCCAGAACCTGGCCGCGCGCGATGCCGGTCCCTATGGTGCGCAACTGCGTGCGCAATTCTATGGCCTCACCGGCATGGGCGACCGTACTTATGTCTCGGCCTATTCGACGCTCGATTTCCAGGAGCAGCAGATCGTCCAGGCGGGGCATGAATTCCGCGTCGGCAGCGAGGGCCTGACGCTGGCCGGGCGCTTTACCTATGCCTGGACCGAGCCCGACATCAACCTTCCCGCTGGGGTCAATGCGAAGATCGATGCCACCACGCTGCTCGCCAGCGTCGAGGCGCGTTATCCGCTGCTGCGCAGCCAGGCGGCATCGCTCTACAGCACGGTGGGCCTGGATTATGTCAACCAGGACATCGATTTCATCGGCCCCCTCTCGCGCGACCGCATCCGCATCGCCTATGCCCAGCTTTCGGGCGAAGCGATCGACATGGCCAATGGTGCCGCGCCGCGCTGGCGCATGGCGGGCCAGCTCGAGTTCCGCCAGGGGCTCGACATTCTGGGCGCGAGCGAGCCGTGCAATTTCGTCTGCGCACTGGTGCGCACCCCGACCACGCGCGGCGATGGCGATCCGACCTCGACGCTGATCCGCGGCGAGCTTTCGGCCGAAGCCGCGCTGGGCGACAATGCCTCGATCTTCATTCGCGGCCGCGGCCAGTTTGCCTTCGATCCGGTGCTCAGCTTCGAGGAATATTCGGGCGGTAACTTCACCATCGGGCGCGGCTATGATCCGGGCACGATCGTCGGCGACGACGGCGTGGGCTATCAGGTCGAACTGCGCGGCCCGCAGATCAGCCCGATCAAGAATGCCGATTTCTCGTTCCAGCCCTTTGCCTTCATGGATGTCGCCTGGACCTGGGACGATGGCCGCCCCGGCGATCCGCAGCGGCTGAGCTCGGTGGGCCTTGGCGCACGTGCACGGCTGAGCGACCGGTTCCGGTTTGACGTGACCGTGGCAGTGCCGACCGAACGCGCCGGGCTGCTCACCGACACGCCCGATCCGCGCATCCTGTTCACCTTCACCACTCTGCTTCTGCCCTGGGGAGCCCGCTGATGGCTTATGACCGCAATCTGACCGCCCGCCGCATCCTGCTGGCCAAGGCGACATCGGCGCTCGCGCTGGCCACCGGGCTTGCAATCGGCAGCACCGGCCCGGCCCTTGCCCAGGCCGCAGCAGGCGGCGGCGCCTTCGAGGGAACGCCGACGGTCGTTTCCGGCGGCGTCAACATCACCCGCGGGACCGGCACCGACGACATCCGTGTCGATACCAACCAGGCGGTGATCAACTGGACCACCAACGATACCGCGATCGGCGGCGGGGTGATCAACTTCCTGCCCAATGGTCGCACCGCCTTTTTCCGCAACAACCCGACCGCGCAGAACAACTTCACCGTCCTCAACCGCATCATCCCCACCGACCCCAGTCGCGCGATAGGGCTGAACGGCACGATCATCAGCCAGCTGCAGACCGGTGCGGGCCTGGTTTCGGGTGGCAATGTCTGGTTCTACAGCCCGGGCGGCATCGTCATCGGCGCGACCGGAGTGATCGATGTCGGCGGCCTGCTGCTCACCAGCCTCGACCCGGTGCGCGACGGCAATGGCGATTTCATCAATGCCGGCGGGTCGTTCACCCTCGGCCCGGCCGCATCCGCGACCAGCTATGTCGATGTCGTTTCGGGCGCACAGATCACGGCCACGCCCCAGAACAGCTATATTGCCATGGTTGCGCCGATCATCCGGCAAGGCGGCAACATCAACGTCAACGGGTCCGCATTGATGGTCGGCGCAGAGGCCGCCACGATCACCTTCGGCACCGGCGGGCTGTTCGATATCCAGATCACCACCGGAACCAACGGCGACCCGGCAACGAACAATCCGGGGACGGGCAGTGCCGCCATCTTCCACGGGGGCACGACCGGCGGTCCCGCCAGCAGCGGTGCGGGTGACAATCACCGCATCTATATGGTGGCCGTCCCGAAGAACAACGCCATTTACAATCTGATTGGTGCTGGCAGCAATCTGGGCTTCGACGTCGCCGGTGCTGCGGATATCGTCGGAAATTCGATCATCCTGTCGGCAGGCTATAACGTGTTCGGCGACACGATCGACACGAGCGCACCCGTCAATCCGGGCCAGGAGTCCCGCGCGTTCATCGTCGATTCCAATATCAGCTCCGCAATGCAGGCCGCCGCCACGACCGAGATTGCTGCCGACGCGGTCAGCGGCAACCTGAATTTTGCAAGCAACCTGTCGCTCTATTCGCCCGGTCGCGCGCGCCTTTACGCCAGCGGCAGCGGCATTGCGACGATCGGCGGCGATCTGCTGATCTCGGCAGACCGCGTCGGCACCACCGACGGCGAGTCGGTAACCGGCGGCAATGCCCAGCTTTACGCCTTCAATGGCGGCACCATTCGGGCGCAGCGCAGTGTCACCGTCTCGGCCAATGGCGAGGGCGCGGGCAATTTCAGCGGCGGCGCGGTCGGTGCCGGGACCGGCGGCATCGCCGATGTCCGTTCCTATGGCAATTCGCTGCTCGACATTGCGGGCACATTGACCGTCAGTGCCGATGGCCGCGCGGGCAGCAGCGGCAGCACGGGCACCACCAGCAACGAGGGCCGAGGCGGTACCGTCATCGTCACCTCGGGGCGGAATGCAGCG
>CAXRCQ010000267.1:0-3364 GCA_964228845.1 Blastomonas sp. | reverse complement strand
CCGTTTTCAGGGATTGTCGCGACGGTTGGCGGAAGCCTGAGCCAGAACACCATCAGCCATGGCACCGGCGCGCACGGCATTTCTGCGCAATCGGTGATCGGCATGGAAGTCGTGCTGGCCGATGGCACGCTGATGAACACCGGCATTTCCGACGCCACACGCCATTACGGCCCGGACCTGACCGGGCTGTTCACCGGCGATTGCGGCGCACTTGGCCTCAAGGTCGCGGCCACGCTGCCACTGATCGCCGTGCGCCCCGCGCACGATACCGCCAGCTTCTCCTTTGCCGACTTCGCCAGCTATCACCGTTCGGTCAGCCAGATCGCGCGCGAGGGGCTGGACGATTCGCATTTCAGCATCGACCAGGCCCTGTCGCAGGGACAGATCGCCCGGTCGGAAGGGACAGCAGCGCGGCTCAACATCGCGCGCAACGTGATGCGCGCCGCGTCCAATCCGGTATCGGGGGTGGTGCAGCTCGCCAAGATGGCGCTTGCTGGCGAAGGCGAGATGCGCGAGGCGCGCTATAGCTGCCATGTCATCGTTGAAGGCGTCGACAGGAGCGATGTCACCGCGCGCCTCGACCGCATCCGCCAGATCATGACGCGCGAAGGCCAGGAAATCGCCAACAGCGCGGCCACATTTGTCCGATCGATGCCGTTTGCGCCGCTGTTCAATGTGCTGGGACCCAAGGGCGAACGCTGGGTGCCACTGCACGGAATCTTTTCGCACAGCGATGCCGACCGCTTCCATGACGCCTTTGTCGCGCTGCTCGATGCGCGGCGTAAGGAAATGGAGCAACTCGGCGTCTGGACCGGCACGATGTTCAGCAGCATCGGCGGCCATGGCCTGCTTTACGAGATCGCGATCTACTGGCCCGACACGCTGACACCCTATCATCGCGAGACACTGGGCGCAGACTATCTTGCCGGCATTCCCGCCTATCCCGAAAGTCCCGCAGCACGCGCCGCCGCGTACCGGCTCAAGGATGATCTGGTCGACCTGATGCAGGCGCATGGCAGCGCGCATTTCCAGGTCGGGCGTGCCTATCCCTATCTCGATCGGCTCGACCCGGCGGCGCGCGCGCTGATCCAGGCGACCAAGCGGACACTCGATCCGTACAATCTGATGAACCCGGGTGCGCTCGGGCTCTGACCGCATTTCTCCAGCCAGTTGCAAAGGCAGACGATGGACTACGATTACATCCCGCTCCCCCAGCGCCAGCCGCTGAAATGGCCGAATGGAGCGCGCGTCGCGCTGATCCTCACGTTCAATCTGGAAACCTGGGATCTCACCAAGGATACCGACAAGCCCTATTATGCCGGCGGCCCCGCGATCCTGCCCGATGTGCTTCCAGGCAACACGCCCGACTTTCCCAACTTCACCTGGCGCGAATATGGCCAGCGCGTCGGCATCTGGCGGTTGTTCGATCTGTTCGACAAGCTGGGAGCCAAGGCCAGCTGCACCGCCAATGCGGTGACCTTCCAGCGGCGCGGTGCGATGACCGATGCGGTGCTCGAACGCGGCTGGGAGCTGCTGACGCACAACTGGGAACAGGGCGAGCTGCTTACCAATTTCGCGCACCAGCCGGAAAAGGAGCGCGACATCATCCTGCGCTCGCTCGCCGAGTTCGAGAAACATACCGGGCGCAAGTCGAAGGGGTGGCTGTCGAGCTCGCTGCGCGGGACGATGCAGACCGCCGACATTCTCGCCGAACAGGGCTGCACCTTCTATTGCGACATCATGAATGACGACCAGCCCTATCTGCTGCGCACGCCGCACGGGCCCATCGTCTCGGTGCCCTATTCGAACGAGATCAACGACTACACCTTCATCACCCGCAAGAACTTCACCACCGATCAGTTCGCCCAGGCGCTGATCGAGGAACTGGACGTGCTGTACGAGGAAGGCGCGTTGACCGGGCGGATCATGAATGTCGGGCTGCACCCGCATGTCTCGGGCCGCGCGCACCGCATCCGCGCGATCCGCGAGTTCATCGAGCACGCGCAGTCGCTGCCGGGCGTGTGGTGGGCGACACGCGAGGAGATTGCCGACTGGTATCTGCAAAACCACGAGAGCCATATTCCGGGGCAACTGGGATGAGCCGCCCGCGCATCCTGATAGTCGGCGGCGGCATTGGCGGGCTGACCGCTGCGGCGGCGATCGCCCAGGCCGGATTTCCGGTCGAACTGCTCGAGGCTGCACCCGAATTCGGCGAGATCGGCGCTGGCGTGACGCTTTCCCCGAACGCCATGCGCGGCCTCGATTTCATCGGCTGCATGGAAGAAGTCGCGACCGCCGGGGTCGAACCGAAGCGCCAGCGCATCCAGCACTGGCAGGACGGCCGCGCGCTGCTGACGCTGGAACGTGCCGATGCGCGCGAGAAATATGGCGCACCTTATGTGTATATCCACCGCGCCGATCTGCACGCGATCCTGGTTGAGACGGCGCGCAAGGCGGGTGTGACGCTGCGCTCGGGCGCGCACGTGGTATCGAGCGAGGGCACTAGCGTGACGCTGGCCAGTGGCGAGTGCGTGAGCGGCGATGTTCTGGTCGGGGCCGATGGCCTCAAGTCGGCGATCCGCGACCGGTTCGAACCGGTCGCTGCCCATTTCACCGGCCACGTCGCCTGGCGCGCGGTGGTCCCGGTAACCGATGAATTGCGCCCGCTCGTCGACTGGCCGGGTATCCATATCGGGCCGGGCAAGATGATCACCCGCTCTCCGGTGCGCGGTTCCACCCTGCTCAATCTTGTATTCTTCGCACGGCAGCGCGGCTGGCAGGACGATGGCTGGACCATCCCGGCCACGCCCGGTGAACTGCGCGAGATCTATGCGGGCTGGGAGCCGCAAGTTCAGGCGATGATCGCCGCCGCAGAAGCCGTACCGCATTTCCGCTGGGCGCTCAACGCACGCCAGCCGCTCGAAAGCTGGATCGTCGATGACCGTGTCACGCTGCTCGGCGATGCGGCGCATGCGATGACGCCGTTCCTCGGCCATGGCGCGGCCTGCGCGATCGAGGATGCGGTTGTGCTGGCGCGTGCTCTGGCGGCCAGCGCGACGGCGGAACAAGGACTGCAGCGCTATCAGGCTGCCAGGATCGAGCGGACCACCTTCATCCAGGCCGAATCCAATGCCAATGCCGACCGCATGCAGGGCCAGGAAACCGACCTTTTCGGCCTTTCCGAATTGCGCAACGAGGAAACGCTGGGCCTGTTCGCCTATGATTGCCGCAAGGTCGCGGTGTAAGGACCGATGCTGATGAGCGTATCTCCCCCGCCTTTTGATGGTCACCCGATCAGCGCTTCCACGCGCGCCTTTCTGGACCGCGACCACCAGCTTTTCATCGATGGCACCTGGACTGCAGC
>CAXRCQ010000266.1:0-8917 GCA_964228845.1 Blastomonas sp. | reverse complement strand
ATGCTGGTGCCATCCAGGCGCTCGCCCGCAAGCCGCGCCCCGATATCCGGCTCTATCTGATCTTCGGCACCGATGATGGCGGCAATGCCGCGCTGAGGGCGGACATCATCGCGAGCTTCCCCAAGGGCACCGAGCGCACCGATATCGACGGGAACCAGCTCGCCAAGGACCCTTCGCTGCTCGCCGCCGAGGCCGCCTCGCTCTCGCTGTTCGGCGATGCGCGCTATATCCGTGTGCATACCAGCGGCGAGGAGAGCCTGGCCGCGGTCGAGGCACTGCTCGCGGCGGACAAGGCGGGGAACCCGGTGGTCATGCTGGCCACCAGCATCACCGAAAAGTCGCGCATCGCCAAACTGGTGCTCGCCGCGCCCAATGCGATGGCGGTGCAGACCAAGATCCCCGGGCCCGACGACATGGCGCGGATCGTGACCGATCTCGGCCGCGCGGCGGGGCTGACGATCGATGCCGAACTGGCGCATGTCATCGCGGGCTTTACCGCCGCCGATCGCAGGCTGGCGGCGCAGGAGATCGAGAAGCTCTCGCTCTATCTCGACGCCAGCCCGGAAGAGCCCAAGCCGGTGACGCGCGAGGCCATCGCAGCGCTGCGCGCCGATGCCGAGGATGACGCGATGCAGCCGATCATCAACGCGGCGCTGTCCGGCGATCTCAAGCGTCTGCCCGAGGAACTCAAGCGCATGCGCGAGCAGGCGGTGTCCGAGGTGGGGCTGGTCATCGTGATGCAGCGCCAGGTGATGCAGCTCGCTGGCCACGCCCAGCGCATGGGCCAGCCCCGCGATGTCGCGGCCTGGGTGCGGCAGGAGATGCAGAGCAGAAGATTGTGGGGCGGCGGCAGCGCGAACGACTGGACGCGCCAGCTGCGCGCCTGGGGCCGTCCGCAGGCGGTCGCGCGGCTGTCCGAACGGCTGCTGGCGCTGCAACAGGCGATGATGAAGGCGAGCCCCGGCCCGGCGCTGCTGCTCGAGCAGGAACTGCTCGAAATCGCGCGGGTTGCAGCGCGCGCATCTTGACCTTTGTCGCGGCTGATCCATGTTGGGTACTCCCCAGGAGAGCCTTATGAACGACACGAAGATGAGCGATGCCGACTGGCGCGCGAAGCTGAGCCCCGAACAATATCACGTGCTGCGCGAAGGCGGCACCGAACGGGCCTTTACCGGCAAGTACAACGACCACAAGGGCACCGGCATGTACCGCTGCGCCGGCTGCGGCGCGCCGCTGTTCGAATCCGACACCAAGTACAATAGCGGCTCGGGCTGGCCGAGCTTCACCGCGCCGGTCGAGCAGGAGGCGGTCAGCGAGATCGTCGATACCAGCCACGGCATGGTCCGCACCGAAGTGCGCTGCGCGCGCTGCGACGGGCATCTGGGGCATGTCTTTCCCGATGGTCCGGGTCCCGAAGGCCTGCGCTATTGCATGAACAGCGCCTCGCTCGATTTCGAGTCCAAGGAGGATTGAGCCGCTGACAGCGACGCTACGTCCCTCGACTTCAGTTCATCCTGAGCGGCTGGCTTGCCAGCCAGTCGAAGGACTCGGGACAAACGGAGCTTGGGCGCACACAGTAGGCCAACCCTTGCCGCGTTCCCGAGCGAAGTCGAGGGACCTACGCGCCTACCTATCCTCTCCGCCTCCTTAGCACGATATACAGCGCGCCATCCCCGCCATGCCGGGGATGCGCGTTGCGGACCGCCGCGATATCGCCCGCATGGCGCGACGAGGCGAGCCAGTCCGAGACCGCTGCGCGGATCGCGCCGCGTCCGCTTTCGGGCGCGCGCGCCTTGCCGGTGATCAGCAGCATCAATCGCATGTCCGCCGCCACCGCCTGCCCTAGCGCCATATCGAGCCGCGCATAGGCGCTGGCCAGCGTGTGGCCGTGCAGGTCGATCGTCACATCGGGTTGCACCCCGCCCTTGGCCATGCGCCGATCCCAATGGCCGTCGAGATTGCCCTTGACCGTTGGCACGGGCGCAGGCGTGAAGGTCCAGCCGGGCGTGGGTTTGGTTGTGCTTCCACCCAGCCAGTCCTCCCCCTTGATGGGGAAGGCGCGAGACTTGGCCGCGTGCGGCCTAGTCGCAGCGGCGGGGGTGATGGTGCCGCTCGCGATGTTCTTCGGCGAGCCATCACCCCCTCCCAACCCTCCCCCATCGAGGGGGAGGGCTTTGGGCTGCCCTGCAGATGCAACCCTGTCCTTGAAAGGCTCGACGGTCGCGATCACCCGCTTCCACAGGGCCGCCTCCGCATCGGTCAGCGGCCTGCGGCTCATCGTCAGCGCGCCTGGGCAGCGAGCCGGTCGTAGGTCCCGCGCGGCAGCAGGATCAGCGCCAGCCCGCGCGCGGACATGCCGCCGGCAATGGTCCGCGCCTGATCGCCCGCACCCCAGAAGGTATCGAACCGGTTCGCGCCCTTGATCGCGCCGCCGGTATCCTGCGCCACCCACAGCCCATTGGGTTCGGCGCGGTCCATCGAGAGGAAGACCGGTGCGCCGAGCGGAATGAACTTGGGGTCGGCAGCGACCGAGCTGCCCGCCTCGACCTGATAGCCCAGCGCGCCGAGCGGCCCCGGCCCGGTCAGCTCGCGGAAGAAGACGAAGCTCTTGTTCTCGCGCATGATGGCGCGGCCCTCTTCCGGGTTGGCGCGCAGCCATGCGACGATGCCCTGCATGCTCGCCTGGCCGGGCGCGAGCAGGCCCCGATCGCGCATCAGCGCGCCGATACCGGTATAATCGCGCCCGTTCTGCGACGCATAGCCGATGCGCACCACCGATCCATCGGGCGCGCGCAACCGGCCTGAGCCCTGGACTTGGAGGAAGAAGAACTCGATCTCGTCCGCCGCCCAGGCGATGATCGGCGCACGGCCACCCAGCGATCCCTGCTCGATCTGGGTGCGGTCGTCATAGGGCACGAAATCGCTGCCCTTGACCTTGCCGCGGATCTTCTTGCCCGCCCATTCAGGGGAGAATTGCGACAGGTCGACATCGACCAGATCGGACGGGCGGCCATAGACCGGCACCTCGAACCCCGGCTGACGGGTGCGCGTGCCCGCGATCTCGGGCTCGAAATAGCCGGTGGCAAAGGCGGCCCCTTCACCGACCTGGACCGCCTCGAACGCCTCGGCAAAGAAGCGCACGGGATCCCTATCGCCCCAGGAAGCGGCGGTATCGCAGGGCGCGCGCCAGTCCTCGGGCCGGGTCAGCCCGCTCGCATCCTGGCGCCTGGTGACCGAGGGGCAAGTGAGGCGGAACGCGGCAAGCGCGGCGCGCGCATCGTCGGCGGCGATCGGCAGGCTGGCGATATCGGGCCCGCGCCGTAGCGTCTGGCCCGCCGCCTGCGCGATATCGACGCTCGCGATCACGCCTGCTCCGGTCATCGCGGGCAGCGGGGTCGCGCGTGGAATCACATAGCTGGACGAGACTCCCCCCGAGGGCGAGGGCGTGATGGGCCGCGACGGGGCCGGGCTTACCGTCTCATAAGGAAGCCGCGAGGGCGGTGGGGTCGATGCGGTCTCTGCCGAGGGAATAGCCCCCGCGCATCCGGCGAGCGCGAGCGGCAACAGGGCAAGCGCCAGCCTTTGCATAGCAGCCCCCTGCCCCATCGCGATCAGGCCTGGTCGGTTTCGACCAGAATCCAGTTGGGGTCGTTGCTCCGCAGGTCGCGCTGGAAGGTCCACACGTCGTGCGTCTCGACCGCATCGGTGAGCGATCCGGCAACCAGATCGCCATCGGGTCCGCGCACGACCGCTGCAATGTCGGAATCGAAGCGCACGGTGATCCGCGCCATCGGTGCCTCATATTCGGCATCGACGATCCGCGTTTCGTCAATCCGGACGAGCCGGTTCTCCAGCGTTTCGCCACGCTGCTCACGCTGTTCGATCGATTCGGCAAAGCTTTCGTACACCTCGTCGTCGCACAGGCTGCGCAGCTGTTCGCGGTCGCCCGACCAGAACGCTTCGAGGATCATGCCATAAGCTGCCTTTGCACCTTCGCGAAACCGGCCGACATCGAAGCTGCGGTCAGCGGCGAGCATCTGGCGGATGCCGGGCTCGGCAGCGATATCGAACACGGTCGAGGTTCCGGGCGTCAGGCCAGCGGGCTTGTCGTCGAGCTGCGGCCGCTCGATCGCGGTCGGGCGTTTGGCGACAGGCGTGTCCATCCCGCGGGTCAGCGGTTCCTGCTCGTGCCCGGTGCGTTTGCCCAGCACCGAATAGAGCCGAAGGCCCAGAAAGGCTGCAACCATGGCCAGGATGATGATTTCTACCGTCACAAGACTTCCCGTTTGCCCACCCGTGTGGAACGTGATGCTGCCAGCGCAGCAGGTTGAAAGCACAACATAGGACATGTCGGCCAATATGCAAATCGCTTTGGCCCGATATACGTTGCACCCGCGCTGTCATTTCGCGACGCTTGCGCATGCATCGCAGCCCGATTAGAGCGCAGGCCAGGACGCGCGGGGCGCGCAGCAGCATCGAAAGGGAATATCCATGGCCGAAGACGGCACCGACAACTCGCAAAATCCGGCGCTGAACGGCGCATCGGGACCGCAGGCGGGCCTGATCTCGCAATATGTGAAAGACCTTTCGGTCGAGAACCCGAACGCGCCGGACAGCTATCAATGGCCGGGCCAGCTGAGCTTCGACGTGCAGTTCCGTGCCGAATCGCGCCAGCTGAATGACGAGGTGCACGAGATGCTGTGCACCTACACGATCGCGGCCAAGGCCGAGCAGGGTACCGCCTATCTCGTCGAGCTGGCCTATGGCGCGCTGGTCGGTCTGCGCGGGATGGACGAGGAGCAGACCCGCCGCTTCCTGTTCGCCGATACGCCGCGCATGGTCTTCCCCAATATCCGCCTGATCCTGGGCAATGTCATCCGCGATGCGGGCTATCCGCCGCTGGTGCTCGAGCCGATCGACTTTGCAGGGCTCTACGACCAGCAGAGCCAGGACCCAAATTTCGGCGCGGCCATGCCGCCGGCAGAAGGCAACGCCTGACCTTCGCCTACCGGGTCAACGCCCGATGAACCTCCTGCCATGAACCTGTTGCGGGCCGTCTCCACCATTGGCGGGCTGACACTCGTCAGCCGCGTGCTGGGGATGGTGCGCGACATCTTGATGGCGCGCTATGTCGGCGCGGGCATGGCATCGGACGCGTTCCTGATCGCTTGGCGACTGCCCAACCTGTTCCGCGCGCTGTTTGCCGAAGGCGCGTTCGCCGCCGTCTTCGTGCCGATGTTCAACCGCAAGCTGGCAGAGGCCGACAAGGACGCGCCAGGAACGGGCCTTGAGGTCGCCAAGGCCTTTGCCGGGCAGGTGCTGTCGGTGCTGGTGCCGTTCCTGATCGTGTTCACCGCGCTGATGATGCTCGCTGCAGGGCCCGTCGTCTATGCGATGACCGGCGGCTTTCCCGATGGCGGGCCGGAAAAGTTCGCGCTCGCCCGGCACCTGACGATCATCACCTTTCCCTATCTCGGGCTGATCTCGCTGGTCTCGCTGCTTGGCGGCATTCTCAATTCGCTGAACCGCTTCTGGGTCAATGCCGCAGCGCCAATCCTGCTCAACATCTGCATGATCGTCGCCTTGCTGTTCTTCCGCGGCGACAATCAGGTCGATACGGCGATTACCCAGGCGATTGCAGTGACCGTCTCGGGCGTGATGCAGCTGCTCTGGCTGATCCTGTCGTGCCGCGCCAATGGCGTGGTGCTCAAGCTCTCGCGCCCGCGCCTCTCGCCCGACGTCAAGGCAATGCTGCTGCTGATCGCTCCTGCCGCGATCGGCCAGGGCGCGATCCAGTTCAACCTGCTGATCTCGACCTCGCTTGCTGCGCGCTACCTGAGCGAAGGCGCGGTCTCGTGGATCTATTATGCCGACCGTCTGAACCAATTGCCGCTGGGACTGATCGGCATCGGCGTCGGTACCGCGATCCTGCCGCTGCTCTCGCGTCAGATCGGCGGCGGCGACAGCGCGGCCGCGCTCAACACGCAGAACCGCGCGCTCGAACTCGCGATGCTGCTCGCGCTGCCCGCTGCCGTGGCGCTGGTCACCGCTGCCGGACCGATCGTCCATGGCGTGTTCCAGTACGGTGCCTTCACCGCCGAGGACACTCTCGCCACCGCGGAGGTGCTCGCGGCCTTTGCCTGCGGGGTGCCCGCCTATGTGCTGATCAAGGTGCTGACCCCCGGCTTCTATGCGCGCGCGGATACCAAGACGCCGGTGCGCCTCGCGCTGGCAGCGATGCTGGTCAATCTGGTCGGCAATCTGGTGCTGATCTGGCCATTGGGTCCTGTCGGTGTGGGCGTTGCGACGGCACTGTCGGCCTGGGTCAATGTCGGCCTGCTGTTCGGCGTGCTCTACAAGCGCGGGCATATCCAGCCCGACCGGCGGCTGATCGCCAAGATTTGGCGCATCGTTGCAGCGGCGGCTTTGATGGGCGCGGCACTCTGGTTCGGTGGACACCTGGCCGAAGGCTGGATGGAAGGTCGGCTCGAGCATCGCATCGCGGCACTCGCCGTCTTGTGTGGCGGCGGCGCGGCGGTATATGGGCTCGCAACGCTGGCGCTGGGCGCTTACCGGCTCAGCGAGATCAAGGGCATGCTGCGCCGCAAGGGCTAGGCGTCCCCCCCTTCAGGCGAGAAAGTAACAGACATGCGCGTCCTTTCCGGCATCCAGCCGACCGGCAATCTGCACCTGGGCAATTATCTGGGCGCGATCCGCAACTGGGTGAAGATGCAGGACGAGATGGACGCAGACAGCGCGTGCTATTTCTTCCTTGCCGACCTGCATTCGATCACGGTGCACGAGGAACGCGAGACGCGCATTCGCAACGTTCGCGAAATGGCGGCCGCGCTGATTGCCTGCGGCATCGATGCCGATCGCAGCGTGCTGTTCAACCAGGCGCGCGTGCCCGCGCATGCCGAGCTTGCCTGGCTGCTCAACGGCACCGCGCGCATCGGCTGGCTCAACCGCATGACCCAGTTCAAGGACAAGGCCGGCAAGAACCGCGAAGGCGCGAGCGTCGGCCTGTTCGTCTATCCGGTACTGCAGGCCGCCGACATCCTGCTTTATCAGGCAACGCACGTGCCGGTGGGCGAGGACCAGAAGCAGCATCTGGAGCTGACCCGCGACATCGCCATGAAGTTCAACACCGATTTCGGCGTCGAGCTGTTCACCCTGCCCGATCCCTATATCCCGAAGGAATCGGCGCGGATCATGAGTCTGCGCGACGGCAATGCCAAGATGTCCAAGTCCGATCCCTCGGACATGAGCCGCATCAACCTGACCGATACCGACGACGAGATCGCGCAGAAGATCCGCAAGGCCAAGACCGATCCCGAACCGCTGCCGGACGTCGCATCTGCGCTCGAAGGCCGGGCCGAGGCGCTCAATCTGGTCGGCATCTATGCGACGCTCACCGAGCAGACGCCCGATGCCGTCTGCGCGCAATTTGCCGGACAGGGATTCGGCGCGTTCAAGCCCGCGCTCGCCGAGATACTGGTCGAGACGCTGCGTCCGATCCGCGAGCGTTTTGTCGAGCTCAAGGAAGACGAAGCCGCGCTCGACGCCATTCTCGACAAGGGCGCGGAAAAGGCGCGCTCGGTCGCCGCGCCGACGCTGAGCGGGGCTTACGAGGCGCTTGGCCTGATGCGCTGAGCCGAAGCTGAACCTGCGCAGATTTGCGTTCAAACGGGGTTCATTCGCGGCGGTCTAACACTATATCCATATTCGGACGGCGCAGGGTCGCGCGCGTCCGCGATGGAGAGACACATGACTGCTCGCAGCCGCTTTTCCCGCCGCGCCGCACTGTTCGCGGTGCCCGCGCTGGCACTTGCGCTTTCGGCCTGCGCAACACCGTTCAAGGCCGATGTCGCCCGTTTCCAGGCTCTGCCCGCTCCCCAGGGCCAGAGCTTCGTCGTCACCGCATCCGATCCGCGCCTGCAGGGCGGGCTGGAATTTGGTCAATATGCCGGGCTGGTCACGCGCCAGATGGCACAATTGGGCTATGTTCCGGCCAGCGATCCATCGCGTGCCGATATGGTGGTGAGCTTTGCCTATGACGTCGACAATGGCCGCGAAAAGGTCGTGTCAGATGGCTTTGGCGGCGGCTGGGGTGCCGGTTTCGGTCCCTGGGGTGGCCCCTGGGGCGGCTTCTACGGTCGCCGGGCCTTCGGCTTCGGCTTTTATGATCCCTTCATCTTCGGTCCCGGTTGGAACAATGATGTGCGCAGCTACACCGTCTACACCAGCGCGCTGGACCTGAAGATCGACCGCGTCGCCGACAACCAGCGCCTGTTCGAGGGCAAGGCCGAGGCCCAGTCGCGCAGCAAGAACCTGCAATATCTGGTGCCCAATCTGGTCGAGGCGATCTTTACCGATTTCCCGGGCCGCTCGGGCGAGACCGTGCGCATCTCGATCGCGCCCGAGGGCAAGAAGGTAAAGCCGATCCGCGAGACGCGGTGAACGCGTATATCCCCTCCCCTTGGGGAGGCTTGCCCGCAGGGCGGGGTGGGGTAACGCCGCCAGAGCGACTGGCCCACCCCGGTTCAGCAAGCTGAACCTGCCCCTCCCGCGCGCGGGAGGGGAGAGAGATCATACCCCCGTCGAGCCGAAGCCCCCTGTTCCGCGCTCGGTTGCGTCAAGGTCATCGACCTCGGCAAAATCGGCGCGCTGCACCGGCGCTGCCACGAGCTGTGCGATGCGGTCGCCCCGGCGGATCGGGAAGGGGGCATCGCCATGGTTGATCAGGATGACCTTCAACTCGCCGCGATAATCGCTGTCGAGCGTGCCCGGCGTGTTGGGCACGGGGTTGCCGTGCTTAAGCGCCAGGCCCGAACGCGGGCGCACCTGCACCTCGTATCCGTCCGGAATCGCCATCGCGAACCCCGTCGCCACAGCATGACGCTGGCCCGGCATCAGG
>CAXRCQ010000265.1:0-10243 GCA_964228845.1 Blastomonas sp. | reverse complement strand
ATGGCGACAACCAGCTCGCAGGCGTCCCGCGGCATGTCTTCATATCCGAAGCGCGGTTCGAGCAGAAGGACAGCTGGTATGTCTCGGCGAACCTGCGCTGGGTGTTTGATGGCCCCTGGGCGGACTTTGCCAATACCGAGCGGGCACCGGGCTATGAGATCGTCGGGCTGACCGCCGGGGTCGATGTGATCCCCGGCATCCGGTTGTTCGGATCGGTCGAGAACCTGTTCGACACGGTGTTCATCTCGAATGTCGCCACCAATGCCAACCAGTCGCTCGAGCGCGCTGCGATCTACACCCCCGGTGTCGGCCGCGCGATCTATGGCGGCCTCCAGGCGCGCGTCTGAGGCGCGAGCGAAGGGAGAACAGCATCATGGCAAACCGTCCCAAGCTCGCGCGCTGGTCGATGGGCAAGCATCAATGGCTGGCGCTGATTGGCGGCATCAGCCTGTTCATCTGGGGGCTGTCGGGCATGGCGCATATCGCCATGGTGCTGTTCGGCCCGCAGCAACTGGAGTTCATGCCGCCGATGCGTGGCGTCGACATGACCGGGGCCGCGCCGATCGAGCAGGTCCTCGCCAGCGCTGGAATCACCAAGGCGCGCGCGGTCAAGGTGGTGGTCGGCAAGGACCGCAACCTGCTGCAGGTCACCGAAAACCCGATGGCCCCGCGCCGCTATTTCGCGCTCGATTCAGGGGCGGAGATACCCGGGCAGGATTCGCGCCAAGCCGAGTTCATCGCGCGGCATTTCCTCAAGGAGCAGCGCCCGGTCGCCGAGATCGTCCAGCAACGGACGTTCGATGCCGACTATCCCTGGGTCAACCGGCTGCTGCCGGTCTGGCGCATCCGCTTTGCCGGGGACGATCAGTTGACCGCCTATGTCCATACGGAAACCAGCAGTCTTGCCGCCGTCAACAACCTCACCAAGACGCGGCTGCAAAGCGTGTTCCGCGCGCTGCACAGCTGGGAATGGGTGCCCGAGGGGCTGGACTGGCTGCGGGTGATCGTCATTACCGCGATGGTCGGCAGTCTCGCCGCGCTGGCGGTGACCGGAATCATGCTGCTGGTCGCAATCCGGCGCGGCAAGAGGCTGGCGGGATCGAAGGGATGGCACCGGGCAATGGGTTATGTGCTTGCGCTGCCCCTGCTGATGTTCTCGGTCAGTGGCATCATCCATCTGGTGCAATCGGCGCTTGAGCAGCCGACCAGCAAGCTGCGCCTGTCGCCAGCAGTCAATGTGGCAAACGCGCGCTACCCGGTCGAGCGGGACTGGGCGGAGATGGCGCGCGGGCTGGATGTCAACGCGCTGTCGCTGGTCGAAGGGCCGGGTGGCCGCGCGCTCTATCGCCTGGGGCTCGCGCAGCCTGGCAGCGCCATGCCGAAGGGCGAGCACGATCACAGCGCGCATGAGGGCCACAAGATGCCGATCGGCGATGCCGCGATCCGCAATGCGCGCTTCGAAGGCGTGCAGCCGACCGGCCCCGCGCTCTATATCGATGCCGCAACGGGCAAACCCTGGGCAGAGGGTGACAAGGCGCTGGCGCGCGAACTCGGCCGCCGGTTCAGCGGCGCGCCCGACAGCGCGATCGTGCATATGGAGCTCGTTACCCGGTTCGGCCCGGATTACGATTTCCGCAACAAGCGCCTGCCGGTCTGGCGTATCGATTACGGCGCGCCGGTCGATGCGACGCTGTTCGTCGATACCGCCACGGGCGTGCTCGCCGACCGGACCGAGAACTGGCAGAAGCCTGAGCGGTACATTTTCAGCTTCATCCACAAATGGAACTTCCTCTTCCCCATCGGCAAGATCGGGCTGAACGCGGTGGTGGGCAGCTTCATGCTGGCGCTGATGGGTTTCATGGGCGGTATCGGGCTGTGGCTCGATCGCAAGCGCAGGCGTCTGCGCAACCGGCCCTCAGCCTGAAGCCGCTTCAGCGCGGCGGCGCGTGCTGGTCCCGTCAATTCGGCGCAAATGCCGTTTGACAGGACCGGCAGCAGCGATCATCGGCCCCTAGTTTATTGATAAACAGGGGAAAATTGATGAAAGTTATAAAATCGGCGCTGGCGCTCGCTTTGGCCGCAGGTTCCGTAGCGGCACCTTGCGCGGCGCAGGAAACGCTGACCGTCGGGGCTGAGCAGCGGCCCACGCTGCGCGCCGGGACGTCGGTGCCGCTCAAGACGCTCACCGAGCTGACCACCAAGGGCAAGAAGCTGCGCGTGGGCGATCGCTTCAATCTGGAAGTGGCAGAGCCCGTGATGGTTGAAGGCGTGACGGTCATTCCGGTGGGGAGCCCGGCAATCGGCGAGGTCACCAGCGTGCGCAACAAGGGCATGTGGGGCAAGTCCGGCGCGATCGAGGTTCGGATGCTCTATACCACGGTCAACGGTCGCCAGATCAGGCTTTCGGGTGCGACCGACGACAAGGGCGTGACCGGCACCGCAGGCGTGGTGGGAGCCGTGGTGCTGCTTCCCGTCGCCGGATTTTTCCTGACCGGCACCAGCGCCGTGATTCCGGCTGGCAGTTCGATTACCGGCTTTGTCCAGGAAGACGTGCCGCTGAGCTTCGCCAAGGCTGCGCCCGAGCCGATGGTCGTGGCGTCGCCCGCAGCGGCAGCCGCACCTGTGCCGGCCGAACAGCCCGCCAAAAATCCGGCAGGTTCGCAGTAACCCGTTGGCTTGCCGGGCAAAGCGGACGAAAAGCCGCTTGCCCGTCACGCCTGTCGGCCCCTAGTCTGGCGCAAACAGACTGGGGGTCCGATGAACCGTTCGCTTGCACTCGCGCTTGGGCTCGCTGCCCTGGCTGTTCCGCTTCACGCTCAGGCCGCACCGCCAGCATCCGCCTCGGCCAGCCCGCTGGCCGGGACCGAGGCGCTCGACGGCCTCTATCCGGTGCATGTCGACCGCAAGGGCGGGCGAATCCTGCTCTCGCTGCCTGCCGCCGGAACCGATGGCGTGGTGGCGCGGATGCTCTACGCGACCGCGCTGCGCACGGGCCTCGGCTCCGCGCCGATCGGGCTCGACCGCGCGGCACCCGGCCCGGCGCAGATCCTGCTCGTCCGCCGCATGGGCAAGAAGGTCTCCTTCGAACTGGAAAACCCCCGTTTCCGGGCGAGCAGCGGAACGCCGGCGGAGCAGGCGGCGGCGGCCAATGCCTTTGCCACCTCGCTGATCTGGATGGGCGATGCGATCGATGGTCCCGACGGGCGGCTGCTCGTCGATATCGCGCCGTTCCTCGCGCGCGATACCCGCAACGTCACCGCGCAGCTCAATTCGAGCGGGGAGAAGGGCTGGAAGCTGGTCGATGGGTTGAGCGCCGCCGACCCCAATGCGGTGCGCGCCTTTCCGCTGAACCTCGAGTTCGAGGCGCGCCAGACTTATGCCAGCGACACGCCGGGGCCGGAGGTGCGCAATATCGCGCCAGATGCCCGACAGGTGACCCTGGTCGTTCGCCACAGCCTGATCGCGCTGCCCGAAAGCGGCTATGTGCCGCGCGAATTCGATCCGCGCGGCGGAAGCTTCGCGACCCAGATTCTCGACTTCTCCGCGCCTCTGGGCGGCCAGATCGTGCAGAATCTCGCCAACCGCTTCCGGCTCGAGCGGCTCGATCCTGCCGCCCCGCGCTCGCGGGTGCGCAAGCCCATCGTCTTCTATATCGACAACGCCGCGCCCGAGCCGATCCGCACGGCGCTGCTCGAAGGCGCTTCGTGGTGGAAGCAGGCATTCGAGGCGGCGGGCTATATCGATGCCTATCGCGTCGAGATTCTGCCCGATGGGGCCGATCCGCTCGACATCCGCTACAATGTCGTCAACTGGGTCAACCGGGCGACGCGCGGCTGGTCCTATGGCTATGCGGTCACCGATCCGCGCACTGGAGAGATCCTCAAAGGAGCGGTATTGCTGGGCTCGCTGCGCGTCCGCCAGGACATGCTGATCTATGAAGGGCTGGTCGGCGCGGACAGGACGGGCAAGGGTGGTCCCAACGATCCCGCTGAGGTGGCGCTGGCACGCATCCGCCAGCTTGCCGCGCACGAAGTGGGCCATGCGCTGGGGCTGATGCACAATTTCGCGGGCAGCACGCAGGACCGGGCGAGCGTCATGGATTATCCCGCGCCGCGCATCGGGCTGAAGGACGGCGCGCCCGATCTTTCCGATGCCTATGGCGTCGGCATGGGCCGCTGGGACGTCTTTGCGATCGACTGGCTCTATGGCGATCCGGTGAGCGGCAATTCCGATGCCGCCGCGCGCGCCAAGGCCGAGGCGGCAGAGCGCGAGGGGCTGCGCTTCGTCTCGGACGAGAATGCGCGCAGCGTCTCGGCGAGCCAGCCCTGGGGCAGCCTGTGGGATGACGGCGCCGATCCGGTGGCCGAGCTCGACCGGATGATGCAGGTGCGCGCCGCCGCCGTTGCGCGCTTCGGCCCTGCGGCGCTCGCGCCGGGCGAGCCTGTAGCGAATCTGCGCCGCAAGTTTGTGCCGATCTGGCTGGTGCACCGCTATCAGGTCGAGGCTGCGGCCAAGCTATTGGGCGGGCTGACCTCCGAATATGCGGTCGGCCCCGGTGCGGCGGCGCAGGGCGCGCCGGTCGCCCCGGCCGAACAGAAGCGCGCGCTCGATGCGCTGCTCGCGACGCTGCAACCGGCGGTGCTCGATGTGCCGCCTTCGCTGGTGCCGCAGCTTTCCGCCGGCTTCTCGGGCGATTATGACCGCCAGACCGAGATCGAGCTCATGCCGATGGCGGGTGCGGCGGCGTTCGATCCGCTGGTCGCGGCACAGGTGGCGGCGCAGCAGACGCTCAACGCGCTGCTCGCGCCCGAGCGACTGGCGCGCATGGCCGAACAGCACCGCACCAATCAGGACAGTCCCGGTGTCGATACGGTGGCGCAGCGGCTGCTCGCGCTGATCGATGCGCCGGCGACGACTGCGCGGCTCGGTGCGGTGCGCCGGGCGCTGGGCATGCGCATCATCGTGTCGCTGGCCAAGGCGGCAATGTCATCGGATTCGGGCGTCGATGCCGCGACGCGGATCGATCAGGCGCTGCACGACTGGGCCGAGGCGCAGACGGGCAAGCGCTTCGCCGATCCGGCGGACCGCGCCTGGGCGCTCTCGACCGCGCGGCTGCTCAAGGATCGCGATGCGCTGAAGGCGCTGCTCGCCAGCGACAAGGCAGAGTTGCCAATCCCACCGGGCATGCCGATCGGAAGCATGGACCACTAGCCTGCGCGCTTCAGTCGCACCAGCGCCTCGTCGAGCGATTGCAGGAAGCGCGACCGGTCGGCCTTGGTGAACGGAGGCGGGCCACCGACCGCATCGCCACCGGCGCGCAAGTCCGCCATGATTGCGCGTGTGGCAATCGCACTGCCAATCGAGCTGGTGGTGAAGGGCTTGCCATTGGGCGCGATCACGGTCGCGCCCTGTTTGAGGCAGCGATCGGCGAGCAGGATGTCGGCGGTGATGGCGACCGAGCGCCGGTCCGCCCGTTCGGCAATCCAGTCGTCTGCGGCGTCGAAACCGTCGCTCACAACCTTGCGCGCGATCAGCGGATGCGCGGGCACGCGGATCGGGCTGTTGCTGACGATGGTAACGGCAACGGCATGGCGCAGCGCGACACGATAGACTTCGTCCTTGACCGGACAGGCATCGGCATCGACCCAGATCATCATGCGCTTGGCTTCCCGAAAGGCGCGCGGCGAAGGGCAGGGCGCTGTCGCCCCGGTCCATAGCCGCCCATCGCGGAAATGTCAGCCGATCGTCCCGATCACATCGCCGATCCGGTAGCTTTCGCCCTCCTCGCCGGTGACGCGCAGCACGCCCGAATCCTGCGCCTCGATCTCGGTGGTGCTCTTGTCGGTCTCGACGGTGTAGAGCACGTCGCCCTTCTCCACCGTCTCGCCATCGCCGAACATCCATTCGACCAGGGTGACCTCGGTCACGCTCATGCCGAGCTTGGGGATGCGGATTTCTGCCGGCATCAGCGCTTCCATTCCATCGTCGTGCGGATTGCGTCTGCAATCTCTTCCTTCTTGGGGATCCAGGCCTGTTCGAGCACGCTTGCCATCGGCACGGCGGAGAACGCACCGCCGATGCGCTGGACAGGGGCCTTGAGCTCGTTGAACAGGCTCTCGTGCAGCCGCGAGGCGATTTCCGCGCCGGTGCCATAGGCACGCACCGCCTCGTGCAACACCACCGCGCGGCCGGTCTTGCGCACCGATGCGGTGACGGTCGCCTCGTCATAGGGGGCGATGGTGCGCAGGTCGATCACCTCGACCGACACGCCCTCGCCCGCCAGCGTTTCAGCGACTTCGAGCGCGTCGAGCACGGTGCGGCCATAGGTGATGAGCGAGACGTCGCTGCCTTCGCGCGCGATTGCCGCCTGACCCAGGGGCACGCGGTAATCGGTGCCGGGATCGTCGGACTTGAGACCGTAGCACAGGATGTTCTCGATGAAGATTACCGGATCGTTGCACTCGATCGCGCTGCGCATCAGCCCCTTGGCATCGGCGGCGTTCGAGGGCGTGACGATCTTCAGCCCCGGCACATGCGCGAACCAGGCCTCCAGCATGTCCGAATGCTGGCCGCCAAAGCCGACGCCGACGCCGGTGGTGGTGCGGATGACCAGCGGCACATGGGTCTGGCCGCCGGACATGAAGCGCAGTTTTGCCGCATGGTTGACGATCTGGTCCATCGCCACGGTGACGAAGTTCATCAGCATGATCTCGGCAATCGGGCGCATGCCGGTGAGCGCCGCACCGACGCACGCACCCATGATCGCCTGTTCGGAGATCGGCGTCGCGCGGATGCGGTGCTCGCCATATTTCTCGGTCAACCCCGACGAGACCTTGAACACGCCGCCGCCCTGCTTGGCCGCGACATCCTCGCCGAGCAGGATGACGCCTTCGTCCGCCGCCATCGCCTCGTCGATCGCGGCATTGAGCGCCTGGACCATGGTGATCTGCTTCGGCTTTTTCGCTCTGGGCGCGGCGGCTTCGAGCGTTTCGGTGTCGCTCATGCGGCGATCTCCTCTTCGAACACGTCCTTCAGGATTTCGTCGGCATCGGGGAACGGGCTGTTGAACGCAAACTCGACCGCCGCTTCGATCTCGGCTTCGAGCTTCGCGACGATCGCATCGAGCTCGGCTTGCGTGAACTGGTGCTCGAGCATCAGCGCATGGAGCTTGGGCAGCGGGTCCTCGGCCTTCATTTCCTCGATATGCTCGGGCGGCATGTACGAGAAATCGGCACCGAAGAAATGGCCCATCATCCGGTAACACATCGCCTCGATCAGCGTCGGCCCCTCGCCCGCGCGGGCGCGGTCGACCGCCTCTTTCGCCGCCGCGTACATCGCAGGCGCGTCATTGCCGTCGACCTTCACACCCTTCATCCCATAAGCGGCGGCGCGGGTGACGATGCTGTCGACCTTGGTATGGTCAGCAAAACTGGTGTGCTCGCCATAGCGGTTGTTCTGGCACAGGAAGATCACCGGCAGCCGGTAGAGCTGCGCCATGTTCATCGCCTCGTGGAACGCGCCGATATTGGTCGCGCCGTCGCCGAAACAGGTGACGGTGACCCTGCCGTCCTTGCGGTTCTGGCTGGACAGCGCGAGTCCGTTGGCAATCGGCAGGCCCGACCCGACAACGCCGGTCGTCACCATCACGCCCGTGGCCGGATGGGTGATGTGCATCGACCCGCCCTTGCCCTTGCAGGTGCCGGCGGCGCGGCCTGCAATCTCGGCGATCAGCAGGTCGAGCGGCACGCCCTTGGCGATCTGGTCGTGCTGGCCGCGATAGGTGGTGACGAGATAATCGTCCTGGTTCAGCGCCGCCATCATCGCCGAGGTGACGAGCTCCTGCCCGCGCATCGTGTAATAGATGGTGGCGAGCTTGCCGCTCATCAGCAGCGATCGCATCTTCTCGTCGAAGCGCGCGACCTTCATCGTGCGGGTATAGATGTCGAGCAAAGTCTCGCGGTCGAGGCTCATCACGCGATCCCCTTTTTCGCATTCATGCTGGCGGCGGCGCTCGGCCGCGCGGCGACGCGATCCGACCAGGCCGCGAGGTTGGCAAGACCCTCGGGAAGCGGCTGGCCGACCTGCTTGCCGAACTCGGTGAGGCAGTAGAGCAGGATGTCGGCGAGCGTGAAACGATCCCCCGCCAGCCAGGTCTTGCCCTCCAGAAGCGCATCGAACGCGGCGAGGCCATCGCGCGCGCAGGCCTTGAGGCCATCGGCGGCCTCGGGCAGGCAGCGCAGCCGGTCCTTGAACATCGGCAGGCCCTCCGATCCCCGAAACGCTGTGGTCATCGGGCCGACCACGTCATAATCGAGCCGGCGGATCAGCATGCTGGTCACCGCGCGCTCTTCCGGCGTGCTGCCGATCAGCGCAGGCGTTGGGAATTTCTCCTCGATATAGCTGCAGATCGCGGTGCTTTCCGACAGGTACGTGCCATCGTCCATCTCGAGCAGCGGCACCTGGCCGAACGGGTTCTTCGCGACGAAATCGGGCTGGCGGTTCTCGCCCTTCATGATGTCGACAAAGGCCCGGTCGATAACCGCGCCTTTCTCTTCCAGGAACATCAGCACGACGCGCGGATTGGGGCCGATCGATTGGTAGAGCTTCATGGGGATGGTTCTCCGGGGGTCAGAACTGGACGCGCTGGGTGAAGCCGCCATCGATGACGATGTTCGCGCCGGTCATGTATGGGCAGGCGGGGCTGGCGACGAAGACGATCGCTTTCGCCACCTCTTCGGGCTCGCCGAACCGGCCCATCGGCATTTTGGCGAGCGTGCCCTCGTAGAGCGCCGGCACCATGTCCTTGATCATCTCCCAGTTGCCGCCGGGATAATAGATCGCACCGGGCGAGACGCAGTTGACGCGGACATTCTGCGCGGCGAGCGCCTGGCTGAGCTGCGAGCCGTAGGTAATCAGCGCGGCTTTCAGCGCGTTGAACGCCTGGGGCGCGACAAAGGTCTCGAGCGCGGCGGTCGAGGACATGAAGACGATCGATCCGCTGCCCGATTCGGTCAGCGCAGGCGTGAGCACCTCGACCCCGTGCACCGCGTTCAGGATGTCCATGTCGAGGCAACGCTGCCAGTCGCCGGTCGCGCCCTGGCCCGAGGCACTGGCGGTATGGACGAAGATGTCGCAGCCGCCCAGCTTGTCCAAGCAATCGCTCAGCCAGCCCTTGTAGCCTTCCGCATCGCCGGTGATGTCGATCGCGGTGCCGTGCACCTTGCCCGGGCCTGCCGCGTCGATTTCCCTGACCGCAGCCTCGACCTTGGCGGGATCGCGCGAGAGGAACGCGACGTCCGCGCCCTCGGCGGCGAAATGGCGCAGCGCGGCGAGACCCAGGCCGTGCGCACCGCCGTTCATGATGACCTTCTTGCCCGTCAGCCCCAGATCCATCGCCGCTCTCCTCGCCGGTTTTGTTGCAGGCGGCAACGCTATCGGAAAGCCGCTGAAGCGGTAACCAGCAAAAGTGACAGCCTTAAGGTGCGCCTGGCGCTTGCACCAGCTTGTATCGGTTCGCCGGATCGAATGCACCGCCCATCCGTTCATGGCGCAAGCTGGACATGCCCGCCGCATGCCCATAACACGTCAATCACAGCCTCTGGGAAAGGGAGCGATCGCATATGGTCTGGGTCATCCGCCTGCTCGTCGTCGGCTTTGCAGCCTTGTTCGTGATCATCGGTGCCCGTGCGCTGCTCGATCCGCAGACGATCATCGCGCAGTTCGAACTGGGCCGGCAGAATGCCACGGGTCTCAGCGCCATTCGCGCCGATATGGGCGCGTTCTTCATCGGCACGGGGCTTGCCGCGCTGATCGGGCTGATGCCAGGCAAGCGCGAATGGCTGCTCGGTGCGGCAGCGATGGTGGCATTGGCCTTTACCGGGCGCGTTTTCGGCCTGCTCAGTGATCCGCTGACCGCCAATATCGCGCAGTCGATGATCATCGAGGCGATTTCGGTGGTGCTGCTGGTCGCCTCGTTCGCGATCCTCAGCCCGCGCCGCCTGGCACCGGAACCGATGGTCGAAACCCGCGAGGAAAATCTTGCGCCCGATCCGTTCGAGCCGCAAACGACCGGTGACTCGGCCCGCCCGATTGGCTAACGGGAGGTCAGTTGATTCTGTCGCTGACCGGGGGTTTCGCGATCTTGCCCTGCACCTGTTCGCCTGACACCCCGCCGATGGCGCACCATCATGGCTGACAGCGGCCTGATCGTCACCTGCCCGTCGGGGGCCGACGCCGCGCTATA
>CAXRCQ010000264.1:0-3800 GCA_964228845.1 Blastomonas sp. | reverse complement strand
CACCCGACCGGCATCTATGGCGCGGGCGTGCTGATCACCGAAGGCGCGCGCGGCGAGGGCGGTTACCTCACTAATTCCGAAGGCGAGCGCTTCATGGAGCGCTATGCCCCGTCGGCCAAGGACCTGGCGAGCCGCGACGTCGTCAGCCGCTCGATGGCGGCCGAAATTCGCGACGGCCGCGGCGTCGGCAAGGAAAGCGACCATATCTACCTGCATCTCGACCATATCGACGAGAAGGTGCTGGCCGAGCGTCTGCCCGGCATTACCGAGACGGGCAAGATCTTCGCGGGCGTCGATCTGACGCGCCAGCCGCTGCCGGTGGTGCCGACGGTGCACTATAATATGGGCGGCATTCCCTGTAATTATCACGGCCAGGTCGTCACCATCAAGGATGGCAACCCCGATACCGTGGTCCCCGGTCTCTATGCCGTGGGCGAGGCGGCGTGCGTTTCGGTGCATGGCGCCAACCGTCTGGGTTCGAACTCGCTGATCGACCTGGTGGTGTTCGGCCGCGCCACCGGCCATCACCTGCGCGACACGATCAAGCCGGGCAGCCCGCACAAGGCTCTGCCCAAGGATGCAGCGGACCTGGCGCTGTCGCGCCTCGACCATTTCCGCAACGCCAAGGGTGGATCGCCGACTGCGCAGATCCGCATGGACATGCAGAAGACGATGCAGAAGCACGCGGCCGTGTTCCGCGACACGCAGCTTCTGCAGGAAGGCACCGCGCTGATGCAAACCGTCAATAAGCGGATGGAGGACGTCCACGTCACCGACCGCTCGCTGATCTGGAACACCGACCTGATCGAGACGCTCGAGCTCGACAACCTGCTCAGCCAGGCCGTGTGCACCATCGAAAGCGCGCATGCCCGCAAGGAAAGCCGCGGCGCGCACATGCACGAGGATTATCCCGAGCGCGACGATGCCAATTTCATGAAGCACACCGTCAGCTGGTTCGAAGGCTGGGGCGGCAAGGGCGGCAAGGTGACGCTCGATTACCGCCCGGTCCACGAATACACGCTCAGCGACGAGGTCGAGTATATCAAGCCCAAGAAGCGGGTGTACTGATCGGCTGAAACGCTATCTGGCAATGATGAATTTCGGGGCAGGCACCGCAGGCGGTTCCTGCCCCGAAGCATGTTTGGGCGGTGTCAGAGATGCCGGTCGATATCCATCCGCTCGTGCAGGATGCGGATGACTTCAATATCGCCGTCGGGCAGCTTGCGGAAAATGCAGAAATGGTGCCCGGACCTCACCCGCCATTAGGCATCGATCGGCCGCACCAGGGCTGTTCCCAGGCTGGCCGCGGTCAATTCCATCTCGATCTGCCGGATATAGCGCTCGGCTTGCACGACGCCCCATAGCTCAGCCGTGTAATTCCAGATGTCAGCCAGATCAGCACGCGCCTTTCGCGTCAGGCGCCAACGCTTCATGCTGCGTCGGCATCCTTTGCGGGTGCTTTCATCTCCGCGATGAATCCGTCGAACGAAAAGGGTTCGGCAGGTCCGCTGTCGAGACCCTCCTGAATCGCGGCACGCAGCGCTTCTCGCCGTTCATCCTCGGCCATCAGCCGCCGCATGGCCTCGCGCACGACTTCGCTGGTCGAGCCATATTCGCCCGATTCCACCTTGCGGCGGGCAAATTCCTGAAACGGCGCGCCGAGCGCGATGGATGTGTTCTTGCTCATGAGGCTACGATACCAGATTTTGGTAACCGGGCCAAGGAAGTGCTTGGCTGGTAGGTGCGAGCATCCGCGATGTCGGTTGCAATAGCCGTTCACGGTAGAACTTAACTCGCCAAATCTTGCCCTCGATCTTGGGCTAATTTGCGTTCTGGAATTGAATGCCATTTCGAGGCAGGATCACGCTGATGAAGCATGGTCTTGCCCTGATCTGTTTTCTGCTGCTGGGCTTTGGGCAGGTGGCGAAAGCCGACACTTGGGCACCCCCCGAAACAAAGGTCTACGTCGCCGCCGACGGATCGGCAAGGCTGACGGTTGTGCCCAATTTGTGTGATGAGGCAGTGTCAGGCCTCGAAGAAGCGGACCAGTGTGCTGCCACCACCAACCACAAGGTTGCGTACGGCCTATTGGAACGTCGCACCGACAGCCAAGGCTGGCTAATACTCTGGCAGGGCGCGTTGACCAATGAGGTGGCTCCCGCAGAGGTGTTGGTCGCTCCAGGTGGCACCTATTTTGTTACGCTGGATAACTGGTACACCGCCGGGACGGGTAACAACGTGGTCGTCATCTACCGCACAGATGGAACAATCGTGCGCCGCATGGGGCTGCGCGACTTTCTGTCCAGGAAGCATGTCGATGCCATGCCAAAGTCCGTTAGCTCGTATCTGTGGAACCTTTCCAATCTGATTTCCGGCGATCATTCCGAGCTTGTCCTGGAAGTTGCCGTGCCCGGTGTGAATGACGAGCCTTCGGGGCCGACAGTTACTGTTCGCATCGATTTGCAAACTGGCTTGGTCAAGCCCCTCAGCGATCAAGATGCCACCCGGATCGAAGCGGGTTGGCGAGAGGTTGCCGAGGCAGATGAAGCCTATCGCCAGTTCATTACACGGCCGCTGGTCGCGCCAAGCCACATGAGCGCGCCCGCATGGCTTGCAAAGAACCTGAGCACGGAAGAGCTTTGGAAGACTTATCTGGGCGAGGCCGTCAGCAGGCTTAAGCCTCCACGCGTGCCTGGGCAAAGTCGTCAAGCCAGCGACGTCGACAACGGTTCTGAAGTCCCTTCCTATGTCGAGGAACTGCTCCTACTGACACCTCGCGAAAGGGGGTACCTCAACTCGGAAAAGGCTCTCAAGGCGCGACTTCGGCCAGCGCATCTTGATATTGGGCAGGGCCTCGCGCTTGCTTCCACGGACGAAGCGAACCTTGTCAAGGTCGTCAAACGGGTCGCAGCCAAGCTCACGCCCGGCGCGCTTGAGGGGCGATATATCTATCTGGCTGTTTCCAAGCGCGGTTGGGACGAAGTGAGCGGAATGGTAGCTGAAAGTGGTGCGACCGTGAAGCACATCAATATCGAGACGGCCATTCCCCAGCATCCCGAACTTCTGGAAGTCCTGAGGCATGGCTTTCAGGATATCGTCAGCGATTTGGGAATTCCTGCCGAACATTGAAACGAGCCATTAAAGCCTTTGGCTCGCAGCCTCATATACCAGATTGCGGTCCCTTCGACCCACCGCGATGACGACAATCGTGATGCGCTCGTCCTCGACCTGATACACTAGGCGATAGTCGGCCTTGCGTAGCTTGATCTTGTAGCAGTCGCGCATCCCGTGCAGCCGCGCAGAGGGGACGTGCGGATTGCGTAGACGTTCTTCCAGCTTCCTCTTGAACTGGCTCTTTATCACCGGAGCGAGCTTGGCCCATTCACGCGAAGCCGCGCCCAGAAACTCGAGCTCATAGGTCTTCAATGCGCACCTTGATGCGTTGTTGATCCTCGCTCAGCCGCTGGCGGACGATCTCGGCGAGTTCCATGTCCTCCAGCCGCTCCATCAGGGCGGCCCAGGCTTTGGCAGGAACCAGATAGGCGGCGGGCGTGTTGCGGTTGAGCACGGCCAGCGGCATCCCGTCCGCTGCCTCGATCGCGGCGCTGGGGTTCTTTTTCAGGTCGCTGATGCTGATGCAGCGTTCGGCCAGGATGTCTTGGATCATGACCGAACAATAGGTCATCTAACAGGTCGCGTCAATTATGCCCCTGTTCCACGAAAAACCGGCCGGAAGCGCGGGGCTTCCAGCCGGTCTTTGTCACGTCACGGGATGAACCCGCGACGCCAGCAGCAAACTG
>CAXRCQ010000263.1:0-4951 GCA_964228845.1 Blastomonas sp. | reverse complement strand
TGATGGGCAGCTCAGGATGCGCAAGGCACCGCATATCCGCTTTGCCGGGCAGATCACAGGCTGCGAGGGCTATGTCGAAAGCGCGAGCGTCGGGCTGATGGCGGGGCGCTTTGCCGCTGCCGAGCTGCAGGGGCGCTCGCTCGAAACGCCGCCGGCCACGACCGCGCTCGGCGCGCTGCTCGGCCATATCACCGGGGGTGCAGACGCCAGCGAATTCCAGCCGATGAACGTCAATTTCGGCCTGTTCCCGCCGCCCGAGGACAAGGTGCACAAGAAGCAGCGCAAGGAAGCCTATACCTCGCGTGCCCGCGCCGATCTGCGCGATTGGCTGGCAAATGCGGGCGAGGTCATCGCCGCCGAATAATCAGCATTTGCACTTCTGGACGGGACGCTTGGGCCGGGTGGTGGCGAATTCCTCCGGCGTCAATCGGCCGTTGCCATCGCCATCGGCCCTGGCAAAGCGGTCGGACGTGGCCACCGCCCATTCCTCGAAGGTCAGCAGGTTATTGCCGTCCTTGTCGAGCGCCCGAAAAGCCTTGGTGCGGCTGGCGAGCAGTTCCTCGCGCGTGATGATGCGGTCGCCATTGCGGTCGAACCGGGCGAAGCGGCGTTCCTCACGGGTCATCTCGGTCGCCTGAGGCGGCTCGGGACCGCGCATCTGGCCGGGATCGGCGACCGGCAGGCCGGCATCGGCAGGTTCGGGCGGCGGTACGGCAATGCCCGCAAGTTCGTCGTTCTGCTGCTGCTGCGCGCGGATGAGGAAGAAGCCACCGATCATCAGCGCAATCGCTGCCAGCCCGCCCAGAAGGATGCGCAACGCCCTGCCCCCCTTGTTGCCTTGACCTATCGTCCGGTGAGCCCGTGCCAGACCAGCCGCGCGAATGTGGCCGGGCTTCCCCAGGGACGATCCATCTGCCCCGATGCGATGTCAAGTTGCACCGCGCGGGCGATGATCGATAGCGGCCGCAGGCGCCTCGGCAGGCGCGCAAATTCCGGACCAATCGATGCCAGCGCCGCTTCGAGCGCGGGCGTGCGTCGATGGAAACGCACCATGTCCCATAGCGCCCAGGCCTTGCCGATCCGCGCGAGATGACCGGCATCCGCGCCGGGTGCCAGCAGCGCGAAGGCCGCGAGCAGCCGCCCCCTGCCCTCGGCAAAATCGGCGACCGCCGTGCTCTCCTCGGCCTCGAGCGCCGCCTCCCAGCCGCGGATCACCGGCCCCAGCGCGGCAGGAAGATCGAGCCCCTCGGCCTCGATCGGGAGCAGCGCGGCGAGCACGGGATTGGCAGAGGGACGCTCGGACGCGGGCCTGGCGATGACGTCATGCCACCATTGCAGCCGGATCTGCGCCAGCATCGGTTCGCGCGCCTGCAGCACGATGCCAGCCATCTGTGCATCGAAGGCGAATAGCGCCGCTGCCCAGCGCCGCATGCGGGCATCGCCATAGCCTGTGGCGAGCGTCACCAGCGGAGAGACGGGAATTTCGGGTGCGGCCATGGCGGCGCGATCCACGAAAACCCGCCGCGGATCAAGGTAAACATGGTCGTAACCATCTCCCTTTGAGGGCTGCTTACCATTGCGCGCGTAGAAAAACGGATACGTCGCAGGGGCACCATCCAGACCATGACCATCCGCAACACCGAAAATCAGCGCCATGACGGCATCGCGCGGCCCATCGCCGCAGCCGAGCATGCGCGCCCGGTGCTGAACCGGCTGCTCGCATCCAGGCGCGGCAACGTGCTGCCCATCCTGGCCGCCAGCATCCTGCCGATGGCGGCGATGATCGGCGGCGCGGTCGACATGAGCCGCGCCTATATGGTCAAGTCGCGCATCCAGCACGCATGCGATGCCGGCGTGCTCGCCGGTCGCCGTGCCATGGCGTCGAGCACCTATACCGAAGCCGCCAAGGCGCAGGCGCAGGATTTCTTCGATATCAACTACAAGGCGGGCTATAACCGCACGACCAATGTCGTCTTCACCACGAACAATCCCACGGGCACCAGCAAGGTGCTCGGCAGCGCTTCGACGGTCATGCCCACGACGATCATGGGCATGTTCGGCAAGGAAACGCTGAGCATCGCGGTGTCGTGCGAGGCGGAGCGCAACCTTACCAACACCGACACCACCTTCGTGCTCGACGTGACCGGGTCGATGAACGACAGCATCCCCAATGGCAGCGGCGGATCGATCGTCAAGCTGACGGCGCTGCGCAACGCGGTGATGAGCTTCTACGACACGCTGGCCAATGCCTCGTCGGGAAGCAATGCGCGCATCCGCTATTCGTTCGTGCCCTATTCGACCAACGTCAATGTCGGTGAGCTGCTTTATGATGCCAATCAGCAATGGCTGGTCGGCGGTAATACGGGCGACACCTGGGCTTATCAGTCGCGCCGCCCGATCTGGAATGTGCCGGTCACCTCGACTGAAACGGTCGTGGATTATCAGACATATGGCACCACCCTGAACATCAACAAATGCACCAAATATGGCAACAACACTGATTTCGACCAAACTCTGGGTTGGAATTTCCGTCCCGATCCGGAAGGTACACCCTATACACTGACCAGCGGAAACACCAGAACGACCTATTCTTACGAACCCCACACATGGGGCGGCGCATCTCCAAGCTGGAACGGCTCAGGGCGAAAGGAATGCGTGCGTAAGCGCACTCGCGTAATCGAGACGACCACGACTACCCAATCCGCCACGTGGCAGCCAGGCGCGACCTTTGCCTATTGGGAATATGGCCAGTACAGCTTCCCGGTCGATGCGTTTCTCGATTCCATCAAGTCGGCCAACCCGGCAGTCCCGACGCCAAGCGAAGTCAACGGCAGCACCAGCCGCTGGGGCGGATGCATCGAGGAACGCGACACCATCGCGGCAGCGAATTTCGCCAGCACATCGAGCGGCATTACCGCCGATGGCAGCCTCAACGCGCACGATCTCAACATCGATGCGGTGCCGAACAGCACGGCGACGAAATGGCGTCCCTATTGGGAGGATGTCTATTTCTTCCGCAATGACGGCACCAGCATCAAGAATTACGGCGGCGGCTATACCGCCTGCCCCAGCAAGGCTCGCCTGCTGGCCACGATGACGCGTACCGAGGTACAGAATTACGTCAATGGTCTGGTCGCTGTCGGCGGCACCTATCACGATGTCGGGCTGCTCTGGGGTGCGCGCCTCGCCTCGCCGCAGGGCATCTTCCAGTCGACCGTCAATGCCAATCCGGGCAATGCCGGGTCGGTCAGCCGCCACATGATCTTCATGACCGACGGGCAGCTCACCAGCTATGACTTTGTCGCCAGCATGTATGGTGTCGAGATGTACGATCGGCGCGTGACCGGCGGCAGCAACAATCCCACCCAGCTCGAACGCCAGCGCCGCCGCTATCTCGCGATCTGCGAGGCGATCAAGTCCAAGGGCATCCGGCTGTGGGTGATCGCCTTCGGCACCGAACTGACGGCGGACATGCAGACCTGCTCGAGCAGCGGCAGCTCGTTCACCGCCGCCAACAGCTCGCAGCTCAACTCGGCGTTCGACAATATCGCCAAGCAGATTTCCGAGTTGAGGTTGACCAAATGATCCGCTCGCTCGGCTTTCTCCGGCGGGCGGGCCAGGACCGGCGCGGGGTGACCGTGACCGAATTCGGCCTGATCGCGCCCACCTTCCTGATGCTGCTGCTCGGCGTGTTCGATCTCGGCTATACCGTCTATGCGCGCGCGATCCTCGATGGTGCGGTGCAGAAGGCGGGGCGCGATTCCGCGCTCGAGACCGGCACGATGAACATCGCCAATCTCGATGCCAAGGTGCAGGCCAATCTGGGCGCGCTCGGGCAGGGCGCGAACTTCTCCTATGACCGACGCAATTATCGCGACTTTGCCAAGGTCGGCCTGCCCGAGGATTTCGAGGACAAGAACAGCAACGGCAATCGCGATCCGGGCGAATGCTTCACCGACGAGAACGGCAACCAGTCGTGGGACCGCGATCTCGGCAAGGAGGGGGTCGGCGGCGCGCGTGACGTCGTGCTGTACACGGTGAACATGACCTATCAGCGCAAGTTCCCGCTCTATGCGCTGATCGGGATGAGCAGCCAGGCGACGATCTCGTCCGCGACCGTGCTGCGCAACCAGCCCTATGCCAGCCAGAATGCCGAGACAAAACAGGTGATCTGCACATGAAACCCGCTGCCCTTCCCTGCCCCGGTCCGGTCGAGAAGCCAACGCTGCTCGCGCGCACCCGCTCGGTGGCGCGCAGGCTGAGGCGCGACCGTTCGGGTCTGGCACTGATCGAATTCGCCTTCTCGCTGCCCATCTTCATGGGGCTCGGCTTCTATGGCGTCGAGGTCGCCAATCTGGCGATCACCCAGATGAAGATGAGCCAGATCGCGCTCAACATGGCGGACAATGCCTCGCGCATCGGCACGCTCAATGCAACCTTGGGTGCCAAGGTGATCGACGAGGCGCAGATCAACGACGTGTTCCAGGCCGCCTCGATCCAGGCGGGCGCGGCGGGCATCTACCAGGATGGCCGCACCGTACTCTCAAGCCTGGAGGTCAATGCCGATGGCGGCCAGACGATCATGTGGCAGCGCTGCAAGGGCCTGCAGTTCGAGGATTCGGATTATGGGGCCGAAGGCACCGGCAAGACCGGCACCAGTTTCCAGGGCATGGGCCCGCCGGGAGACAAGATCCGCGCCAGCAACGGCACGGCGGTCATGTATGTCGAATTGACCTATGTCTATCACCCGCTGTTCGGCAGCATGTTCATGGAAGAGCAGGAACTGCGCCAGGAAGCGGCCTATACCGTGCGTGACGCGCGCGAGATCGGCAAGACGCCCACCGACAATGTCTCGCCAGCGCGCAAATCGACCTGCGACAAGCACGACGCCATCCTGCCGCAGACCAGCGATGCGCAGATTGCACAGGCTCAGGCAGCAGCCGAGAATGAA
>CAXRCQ010000262.1:0-9743 GCA_964228845.1 Blastomonas sp. | reverse complement strand
CGCCATCGCGTGTCGCCTGGAGGAAGCTTGCCTGCGGAAAGCGCACTGCAAGACCGGCAAAGCTGATCGTCGCTGGCATCGGCTCGTACTGGGTTTCAGGGCCGAAACCCTGGTCGATCGACAGCCGCGCCAGCTTCTGCGCCTCGGCAAATCCAGAGAGCAGCTCGTGCTGCGCCAGTGTCGTCGGGGCAAGGCCGGAGATCAGCGCATCGACACCCTGATCGACCTCGGTCAGCTCGACATTGCCGGAAAGCCGCGATTCCGGCCATTTCGCCAACAGGCTGCGCACTGCCATCATGACGTCATGCAGTCCTGGCGTCACGATCTCGCACGCACGGATATCGACCAGATCATGGCTACCCTGCCCGGCAAAGCCCAACGTGACCTGCCCGCCCTTGCGGACATAGCGCAGCGAGGCGCGGCGGCGGCTGCGCGCCGGTGACAGGTGCACCGGGCGGACATCGCGGGCGACGATCTGCTTCGCGGCGAGCGGCCCGGTGACACGATCACGGACGAAATCGGCAAGCGCGGCATCGTCGACATGCTGCAGCTGGCACCCGCCGCACGAGCCGAAATGCGGGCATGGCGGCACCGCGTGATGCGGGCCAGGCACGATGCTGCCGTCGGTTGCAATCGCATCGCCCGGCGCGGCTCCGGCGACATGGCGGCCCGAAGCGGTGACGCCATCGCCACGCGCGGCGATGCGCCCGATCAGATCATCGATCAAGGCAGGCCGCCAGCGCTCGCGGCAGGGCTTGGGCAAGCTGCAGCGCGCTGAACGCCGGTCCGGCGATCCGCGCAGCGCGGTCGTGCAGCCAGGCTGCCTCGGTCATGGCGTCGAACGGCTGCGCATGGCCCGCAAGCCGCGCGGCCATGCAGCCGGCGAGAACATCGCCGGTGCCCGCGACCGAAAGCCATGAACAGCGCCGATCGGCAATCACGGCGCGGCCATCGGGCGCTGCGATCACGGTATCTGCCCCCTTGTGGAGCACGAAGGCGTCCAGCTTCCCGGCAAGCGCTTGGGTCCGATCAAGCTTGTTGACCGCATCACTGCCCGTCTCTGCCGCCAAGGCCTCGAACTCGCCCTGGTGCGGGGTCAGCAGCACCGGCGCGCCGCGCCCTTTCAGACAAGCAAAATGATCGGGTAACAGATGCAACGCATCAGCATCGATAATCAGCGGGTGCCGGCATGCCAGAGCGGTCTCGAGCAACGCGCGCGCCTGATTGTCCCGCCCCAGGCCCGGGCCGACCACGACCGATCCGATGCGCGAATCCTGCAACGCTTCGGCTACCGAATCGGCGCCATCAGCCCGCTGCCAGACGATGTCCGCCGGAAGCTGCGGCGGCGGATCGCCAGGCCCGATCAGCTTGACATAACCGGCTCCGCTCCCCTGGGCGGCATGCGCCGCGAGCAAAGCCGCACCCGGCATGCCGCCGACCAGCACGGCAACCAACCCGCGCCGGTACTTGTGCGAACGGGCATCGGGCACGGCGATCGTGGGGCGGGCAATCCGGCGGACCGGCGCAGCATGGGTATCAACCCCGATATCGATCAGACTGCGCGCACCGCAGTCGCTTGCGACAGGTTCGAGCAGATGCGCATATTTCCACGCGCCCAGCGCCAGAACATGGTCGAAACGCAGGGACTCGTTGAGCCAGACAGCGCGGTCGGCATCCGCGCCGCTGGGAAGGTCAACCGCGAAACTGCGCTGCGCCCCGTTTACCAGCTCGGCCAATCGGTGCCACACGGCCGCATCCAGCGCGCGCTTCAGGCCGCTGCCGAAAAGGCAATCGACAACCTGCTCCATCGGCCTAGCCTGATCGAAGGGGGCCAACTCGCCATGATAGCGTGCCCGCGCATTGCAAGCAGCGTCGGTGCGCGGCTCGCTCAGCGCGGCAACCGTCACCGGAACGCCCTTCCCGCGCAAAAACTCAGCGATAACATAACCATCGCCGCCATTGTTTCCAGGACCGCAAAGCACGAGCGTCGGCGTCGGACCGCCGATCCGCCAGATCATCTGGCCTGCCTCCTCGCCCGCGCGCTGCATCAGCGCATCGACCGAGACGCCGCTGTCGAAGATCGCCTGTTCGGCCGCGACCATCTCGACGACCGTCAGCACGGCTGATCCGCGCTCAGCCACCGCCTGCGCCAGGCTTGATCGTCGCCGGGATGCGATAACGGTCATCGCCGACCGAAAGCTGGATGCGGCCATCGGCGAGCGGGGTCACCACCGCCTCCTCCGCTCCATCGGCTGCGACCAGCCCTCGTCCGTCGGTGACGATCTCGAACCGGCGAAAGCCGCCATCGGGGTGCCGCAGCACCAGCTCGCGCCTGTCGCCATTCTGCACGCGCTCGACATCGCACTTCGCGGCGAACTCGGTATCGCTGCCAAGCGCGCACGCGACGCGCCCGTCATCAGCCTCGGCCAGAGCATCGGACTGTCCCTCGCCGGAGCAGCCCGCCAGAACGGCAACCCCGCCCGCGATCATCAGCGCATCAGATATCCGCATAGACATGGCGTTCGGCCTTCGCTCCCGGATGCGTCAGCGCGCCCTTGCTCGCAGGTCCGACATTCTGGGCGTAGCGCCACAATGCCCCCGCCTGATAGTCGTTGGTGCGCGGCTGCCAGGTCTTGCGCCGCTCCGCCAGCACCGCCTCGTCGACATGCAGGTCGATCGTGCCCGCATCGGCGTCGATCGAGATGATGTCGCCATCCTCGACCAGCGCGATCGGGCCGCAATCGGCGGCTTCGGGGCCGACATGGCCGATGCAGAAGCCGCGCGTAGCGCCGGAAAAGCGCCCGTCGGTGATCAACGCGACGCTCTCGCCCATGCCCTGGCCGTAAAGCGCGGCGGTCGTCGACAGCATCTCGCGCATGCCGGGTCCGCCCTTGGGGCCTTCATAGCGGATGACGATGACAGATCCCTCGCGGATCTGGCGCGCCTCGACCGCAGCGAAGCACTCCTCCTCGCAATCGAAAACCTGCGCGGGGCCGCTGAATTTCAGCGTCTTCATGCCGGCGACCTTGACGATCGCCCCATCGGGCGCGAGCGAACCGCGCAGGCCCACCACGCCGCCGGTGGGCGTGATCGGCGTCTTCACGTCATAAATGACCTTCTGATCGGGGTTCCAGCTGACCTGCTCGATATTCTCGCCCAGCGTCTTGCCGGTGACCGTCATGCAGTCGCCGTGCAGCAGGCCGTTTTCGAGCAGCGTCTTCATCAGCATGTAGACGCCGCCCGCCTCGTACATGTCGCGCGCGACATAGCGGCCGCCCGGTTGCAGATCGGCGATATAGGGCGTGGTCTTGAAGATTTCGGCGACGTCGAACAGGTCGAAATCGATCCCCGCCTCGCTCGCCATCGCGGGAAGATGGAGCCCGGCATTGGTCGAACCGCCGGTCGCGGCGACAACGCGGGCAGCGTTTTCAAAGGCTTCGCGCGTGCAGATGTCACGCGGCCTGAGGTTGCGTGCGAGCAGTTCCATGACCTGGCGTCCCGCTGCAACGGCGATCTCGGCGCGGCTTGCATAGGGGGCGGGCATCATGTTGCTGTTGGGCAGAGACAGGCCGATCGCCTCGCCGACGCACGCCATGGTGTTGGCCGTGTACTGACCCCCGCATGCGCCATGGCCGGGGCATGCGACCTTCTCGAGCGCGATCAGGTCCTTGAGCGGGCAGTTTCCTGCGGCATGCTGGCCCACCGCCTCGAACACGTCCTTCACCGTGACGTCGCGGCCGTCATAATGGCCGGGCAGAATCGATCCGCCATAGACGAAGATCGACGGCACGTTGAGGCGCAGCATCGCCATCATCATGCCGGGCAGCGACTTGTCGCAACCCGCAAAACCGACCAGCGCGTCATCGCAATGCCCGCGCACCGAAAGCTCGACCGAATCGGCAATCACCTCGCGGCTGACCAGCGAGCTCTTCATCCCCTGATGGCCCATGGCGATGCCGTCGGTCACCGTGATGGTGTTGAACCGGCGCGGCATGCCGCCGGCGGCGTTCACGCCTTCGCGACAGGCATCGGCCTGGGCATCGAGGGTGGTGTTGCACGGCGCGCTGTCATTGCCCGCACTGGCGACAGCAACGAAAGGCCGCGCAATCTCTTCCTCGGTCAGGCCCATCGCGTAATAATAGCTGCGATGCGGCGCGCGCTCGGGCCCCACGGAGACGTGGCGGCTGGGGAGCTTCGACTTGTCGAAATTATGTGTCATGATCGGGCCTTTCTCTGGCCGGGCTCTTTCCAAAAAGCCGCGCGTTACGCAAGGCTATTGCGGCATGCGAGCACGACGGGAGCCAATATCTCCGCCATTCGGGCGGCTCCGGCCTGATCCGACACATGGTCCTGCCGCATCTCGACGCCGAGATAAGGGCGTCCCGGCACCTCGGCATGGCGGTTCATCGTCGCGTTCAGCAAGGTACCCGCATAGGGCAGCTGGTCGCCCACGTTCAGCCTCCTTGCTGCGAGCAGAGGGATGGCGATGCGCGCGGCACGATCGTCGCGATTGTACAATATCCCGATATCCCAAGGCCTTGCCTCGTCCGGACGCGTCGCGAGCTGCGGCGTGAAACTGTGCAGCGACAGGAGGAAGGGATTGCGCATGTCCGCCAACGTCTCCGTCACGGCGTCATGATAGGGCCGGTAATAGGCGGCGAGCCGCGCTTCGGGGTCTGCTCCGGTATTGCCTGACACCGCGATGCCGTCGCTGGTGAGGGGGATAAGGCCCGGCGCATCTTCCTCGCGGTTGAAATCGATCACCAGCCGCGAGACCCGAGCCAGCACCGCGCCGCAGCCGATCGCCTCGCACAGCGCGCGCGTGACCTCTTCCACGCCGATATCGATCGCTACGTGCTGCGTCATGACTTCGGGCGCAACGCCCAGATCGATGCCATCGGGCACATGGTTGCTGGCATGGTCGGCGATGATAAGGATGTTCGCGCCAGCCGATCCTGACCGCGGCGTAATGATTTCAAAGGGTTGGAAGGCGTTCATCGCAGCATTCCTGACATTACCCACCATGATGGCCGCTCGGCAGCCAGAAGCTGTTCGGCGGCGGCGCAGTGCTCTGCCGAATCGAACAGCGCACAGCAGGTCGCCCCGCTGCCCGACATGCGCGACAGGGTGACGCCGGGGGTCGCGCGCAGCCGTTCGAGCACATCCGCAATATCGGGTACGAGCACGCGCGCGGGCGCTTCGAGATCATTGCGACCGCTTGAGATCACGGCCTCGAGGCTGGAGCTGTCGAGCGGGCCTCGATCCACCTGATCCCAGCCCTTGAACACCGGCGCGGTTCCGAGCGGGATGCCCAAATTGACCAACAGGATCGGCGTATCGGAAAGGCCCGGCAGATCGAGCGGCTCAAGGGCGTCGCCCCTGCCCTCGACGCGCAGGCTCTGGCTGATGACGCAGGCGGGGATGTCGGAACCGAGCGTCTCGCCGATCGCGCACAGCTCGCGATCGGTCAGGTTGGAGCCCCAGAGCTGGTTGAGCAGGCGCAGCGCGGCGGCGGCATCGGCCGAACCGCCGCCGATGCCCGAGGCGACGGGAAGGTTCTTGGTGAGGTGGAGGTTGGCGCCATGTTGTCCGCTATCGAGGATTTCCAGCCTGCCCGAGTTCCCGAGCGAAGCCGAAGGACCTTGCGCGTAGGTCCCTCGATTTCGCTGGGGACAAACGGACGTCAGTGATTGGGCGGCGCGGAGCACCAGATTGTCATCGCCGCTATCGAGGCCATGCCCAAACGGCCCGTCGATCGTCAGCGACAGGCCGCCGTCCGCGCGAGGCGTGGCGCTCAGCTCGTCCCCGCGATCGACAAAGGCGAACAGGCTTTCGAGATCATGATAGCCGTCCTCGCGCCGCCGCCGGACGTGCAGCGCGAGGTTGACCTTGGCATAAGCGGTTTCGGTCAGCACCGGGGCTTGAGACCTTCAGGTTGAAACCCTCCCCGAGGCTGGGGAGGATTTCGGTCGATCACATGTTCGGATAGTTCGGGCCGCCGCCGCCTTCGGGCACCACCCAGTTGATGTTCTGGCTCATTTCCTTGATGTCGCAGGTCTTGCAGTGGACGCAGTTCTGCGCGTTGATCTGAAAGCGCGGATTGCCCTCTTCCTCCCCGACAATCTCGTACACGCCCGCAGGGCAGTAGCGCTGAGCGGGTTCATCATAGAGCGGCAGGTTGACCTGGACCGGGATGCTCGGGTCCTTGAGCTGCAGGTGAACCGGCTGATCTTCCTCGTGATTGGTGTTCGACAGGAACACCGAGGACAGCCGATCGAAGGTCAGCACGCCATCGGGCTTGGGATAATCGATCTTCGGATACATGTCTGCCCGGCCCATATGCTTGTAGTCGGGGTCGTGCTTCATCGTGATCGGCAGGCCGATACCCAGCTGACGCATCCACATGTCGATGCCGCCGAGCACCGTTCCGATGGTTCCGCCGAACTTGTCGACACAAGGCTCGACATTCTGGACCTTCTTGAGCTCTTCGGCGATCCAGCTCTGGTTCAACGTTTCCTGATAATCGGACAGCTCGTCCGAAGTGCGATCGGCCTGGATCGCCCGGAATGCGGCTTCGGCGGCGAGCATGCCAGATTTCATCGCGGTATGGCTGCCCTTGATGCGCGGCACGTTGACGAAGCCTGCGCTGCACCCGATCAGCGCGCCGCCGGGGAAGGTGAGCTTGGGCACCGACTGCCAGCCGCCCTCGTTGATCGCGCGCGCGCCGTACGAGACGCGCTTGCCGCCTTCGAGAATCTTGCGGATTTCCGGGTGCGTCTTCCAGCGCTGGAATTCCTGGAAGGGCGACAGATGCGGGTTCTGGTACGACAGCGCGACCACGAAGCCGAGCGCCACCTGCCCATTGGCCTGATGGTAGAGAAAGCCGCCACCCCAGGCATCGTCGAGCGGCCAGCCCTGCGTATGGATCACCCGCCCCGGCACGTGCTTCTTGGGGTCGATGTCCCACAATTCCTTGAGGCCGATGCCATAGACCTGCGGCTCGCAATTGGCCTCCAGGTCGAACTGGCGCTTGAGAATCTTGGTCAGATGGCCGCGCGCGCCCTCGGCGAAGAAGGTATAGCGCGCGTGCAGTTCCAGACCGGGCGTGTAGTCCGCCTTGTGCTCGCCATCCTTGCCGATGCCCATATCGCCGGTGGCGACGCCCTTGATCGATCCGTCCTCGTTATAGAGGATTTCCGCCGCAGCGAAGCCGGGAAAGATCTGGACTTCCAGCTCTTCGGCCTTTTCCGCCAGCCAGCGGCACATGTTGCCGAGGCTGCCGGTATAGGTGCCCTTATTGTGCATGAACGAGGGCGTCGCGATATGCGGAATCGCCATCTTCCTGGTCTTGGTCAGCACCCAGTGGTGGTTTTCTGTCACCGGGGTCTCTGCCATCGGGCAGCCCTGTTCGCGCCAATCCGGGATCAGTTCGTCCAGCGCCCGGGGATCGACGACCGCGCCCGAGAGGATATGCGCGCCGACTTCAGAGCCTTTCTCGATGACGCAAACCTCGATCTCGGCGCTGTTTTCCGCTGCCAGTTGTTTGAGCCGGATCGCCGCAGCAAGGCCCGCCGGGCCCGCGCCGACAATCACGACGTCAAATGGCATGGATTCGCGTTCACTCATCTCGTCTTCCCCGTTGCTCAGGATGGGGCCTGTGCCATAAGGCGATGGCATGCCCTCTCCCGTTCACTCCAATAGCGCCAAGAGCGCCAAGTCAACCCGCTTTGGGGCAACAACGTGCTGACAGTTGGGAACGATCCGTGGCGCGAGGCACAATGCCTGGTCGACTGGTGGCAACTGGCCGGCGTCGAGTGGGATTTTGCCGATATCCCCAATGACTGGCTGGCCGATGATCCGCCACTCGAGGCTGCGCCGCGCCTGCGTGTATCAACGGCAGCATCCGTTGCCCCTGCCCCGCCAAAACCACCCGTCGCACCACCGACCCCGGCTTCCCCTCCCCCGCTGGTGCTGCCCGACACGCTCGAAGCCTTTCAGGCCGCCTGGCGCGATGGGGCATTGGCGGTAGATGGCGGGCATGGCGCGCATATCGGCCCCTTGGGCCGGCAGGGCGCGAAGCTGATGGTCCTCACCGGCGCACCCGAGCGCGATGACGGCGCGCACGTCATTTCGGGCAGGACGAGCGCGCTGCTCGACAATATCGCGCGTGCTTGCGGATTTTCTCCAAACGATATCTATCGCGCCTCGCTGTTTCCCCGCGTCGTGCTGGATAACCCCTCGGCGCTGCCGCATCTGCCCGTCTGGACCAGAATCGCGCAGCATCATATCCGCCTCGTCGCTCCGGAAATGCTAGTGGTTGCAGGCGAGGCCACCGCCAGAGCGCTGCTCAAACACGATCCGTCGCAAAAGCTAACCGATTTGCATTTTCTTAACCATGGTGACCGAACTGTCAAAACGGTTGTCACGCGCAAGCTCAGCCTGATGTTTCACCGCATCGCGCAAGAGAAGCACCTGGCGTGGCAACAATGGCAGAAGTTGCTCATGGAGTAAGACCTTGCTGAAAAAAGCGCTGATCATCGCCGGGGGTGCGGCCCTGATCTCCTGCCAGCCAGCCATGGCCGAAGAATCTTCCTACAGCTATTTTTCCAGCCGCGTCGCCAAGACGAAGGTGCCCGACCTGCTGTCCTCGTCGGAGCGCGAATATTACGCTCAGGTTTTCGGCGCGATCCGGGGACAGAACTGGGCGAAGGCCAGCGAGTTGCTCGACAGCCGCGACAAGGGCCTGCTGCACGATATCGCGCGGGCCGAGCTCTATCTCGCCGCCAATTCGCCGCGCATCGAGATGGGGCCGTTGCTGAGCCTGCTCAATGCTGCACCCGATCTTCCGCATGCCGAACGGCTCGCGATCCTGGCGACAAAGCGCGGCGCAACAATCTTGCCGGACCGCCCGCAAATGGTGCGGATGGCCAGTTTCGGCGGTCTGACGCGTCGCGGCAAGCCGCGAAGCGTGGCCGATGGCACTGTGCCGCCCAGCCTGGCTGCGACGATTCAGGAACGCATCGTCGCCGATGATCCGGCCGGTGCCGCCGCCGCGCTCGCGGAGCAGATCGATTCCCTGAGCCCGCATGCGCGCACCGAACTGCAACAGCGCGTCGCCTGGTCCTATTATCTCGAAAATCGCGATCAGGAAGCGCTCGCCATGGCGCGAGCCGCGACGCTGGGGTCGGGCGAATGGCTGGGCGAGGCGCACTGGACCGCAGGGCTGGCAGCCTGGCGGCTGGGCGATTGCGCCGCCGCGCTCCAGGGTTTTGAAGGGGCAGCAGCCAATGCCTGGAACGAGGAGCAGCGTGCCGCCGGCTATTACTGGGCCTCGCGCGCGGCCACCCGCTGCCGCCGTCCCGATCTGGTCCAGGCCAATCTGCGCGCCGCCAGCCAATATGGCGAAACGCTCTATGGCGTGCTGGCAGGTGAACAACTCGGCCTCGCCGATGCTTCGGTCCGCGCGCCCGATTTCAGCGATAGCGACTGGAAGGCGCTGAAGGATCGCGCGAATGTACGCCGCGCCATCGCACTGACGCAGATCGGCGAGTCGACGCTGGCCGACCAGGTGCTGCGCCACGAAGCGCAGATTGCGGGCGACAGCGCGCATGACTGCCTGCTCAGGCTCGCCCGCGATCTCTCGATGCCGCAGACTCAGATGTGGCTGGCGCAGAATGGGCCGCAGGGCAGCCGCCCCGATACGTTCGCGCGCTTCCCCTCGCCGCGCTGGGTGCCGGTCGAGG
>CAXRCQ010000261.1:0-6369 GCA_964228845.1 Blastomonas sp. | reverse complement strand
TCAGGAGCCCAAGGTCTCGGGCAAGGGCCATTATGGCCACCGCATCGCCTTCGGTCCCGATGGCATGATGTATATCTCTTCGGGCGAGCGGCAGAAATTCGATCCGGCGCAGGACCCCGACCAGAATCTCGGCAAGGTCGTGCGGCTCACCCCGACCGGCGGCATTCCTTCCGACAATCCGATGTACGACCAGGGCCGCATCAAGGCGCAAATCTGGTCCTGGGGTCATCGCAATCCCCTCGGCCTCGCCTTTGATGGCGCGGGCAATCTGTGGGAACTCGAAATGGGTCCCAAGGGCGGAGACGAGCTCAACCTCGTCAAGCGCGGCACCAATTACGGCTATCCCAAGGTGTCGAACGGCGATCATTATGACGGCAAGGACATTCCGGACCACGCCCCCGGCGACGGTTTCGAGCCGCCCAAGGTCTTCTGGACTCCGGCCATCTCGCCGGGCAGCCTGATGATATATTCGGGCGACATGTTCCCCGCGTGGAAGGGCAGCGCCTTTATCGGCGCGCTGGGTGCGCAGGCGCTGGTTCGCGTCAAGCTCGATGGAACGGAAGCCGAAAAAGCGGACAACTGGACGATGGAAGGCCGCATCCGCGAGGTCGAACAAGGCCCCGACGGCGCGATCTGGCTGCTCGAGGACGGCGCGCGCGGATCGAAGGGCCGGTTGCTCAAGCTGACCCCACCGAAATAAGCGCCCGCCCGAGCGGCGGACCGAAAAGCGATTTCATTTCGCAACCTATCACGATATGCCTCGTGTTAATCACATAACCGGGAGACGATGAATGGCGACCGTTGCAGACGCACCGCTCAAGGCGGACCAACTCGATGAAATACTGGAGTTGCAGAAAAAAGCCTTCCTGGCAGAACTCCCGGTACCGATGGCGGCGCGCAAGGACCGCATTCGCCGGTTGATGAAGCTGGTGCACGACAATGCCGACGCGCTGGTCGCGGCGATGAGCGAGGATTTCGGCCATCGCAGCGCCGATCAGTCGAAGATGACCGATATCGTTGCCGTGCTCAACTGCGCTCGCCATGCCCTCAAGCACATGGATGATTGGGCCAAGCCCGAAAAGCGCCCGGTCCAGTTCCCGCTCGGGCTGCTCGGTGCGCGCGCGCGGGTCGAATATCAGCCGCTCGGCGTGGTCGGCGTGATCGCGCCGTGGAACTTCCCGATCCAACTGTGCCTCACCCCCGCGATCGGCGCGCTCGCCGCAGGCAACCGGGTGATGATCAAGAACAGCGAATATACCGAGAATACCTCGAACCGGCTCGCCGAGCTGGGCCCGCGCTATTTCGATGCAAGCGAGGTCGCCTTCTTCACTGGCGGGCCCGAGGTCGGCCAGGCTTTTTCCGAGCTCGCGTTCAACCATCTGATCTTCACCGGCGCGACCAGCGTCGGCCACCATATCATGCGTGCGGCCGCCAAGAACCTGGTGCCGATCACGCTCGAACTGGGCGGCAAGTCGCCCGCGATCGTCGGGCGCGGCGCGGACAAGGCCAAGGCGGCGCAGCGCATCACCATGGGCAAGATGCTCAATGCCGGGCAGATCTGCATCGCACCCGATTATCTCTATGTCCCCCGCGAAGATGAGCGCGAGATCATCGAGAACATCCAGCAGTCCGCAGCCGCGCTCTACCCCACGCTGCTGACCAACGATGACTACACCGCCGTGGTCAACGAACGCCACCATCAGCGGCTCACCGGCTATCTCGACGACGCGCGCGAAAAGGGTGCCGAGGTGATCGAGGTCAATCCGGCGAACGAGGATTTCAAGTCGGCCAACAGCCGCAAGATGCCGCTCCACATCCTGCGCAACGTCACCGACGACATGAAGGTGATGCAGGACGAGATTTTCGGCCCGATCCTGCCGGTAAAGACCTATTCGACGGTCGACGAGGCGATCGATTTCGTCAATGGCCGCGACCGTCCGCTCGCGCTCTATTATTTCGGCGATAACCAGGACGAGGCCAGGAAAGTTACCGATCGTACCGTATCGGGCGGCGTCACGCTCAACGACACGATCTTCCATGTGGCGATGGAAGACCTGCCGTTCGGCGGCGTCGGCCCCTCGGGCATGGGCAATTATCACGGCGTCGACGGTTTCCGAACGTTCAGCCACGCCAAGGCGATCTACAGCCAGCCGCGCATCGATGTCGCCAAGCTGGGCGGCTTCCTGCCGCCTTATGGCGATGCGACGAAAAAGGCGATCGCGCGCGACTTCAAGCTGTGACGCTTCGGGGCGGCGGCTTTTGCGCCTTGCCTGTCGCGGGCAAGGCGCTATAGGCTGCGCTCCACACGCGGGCGTGGTGAAATGGTAGACGCGCCGGACTCAAAATCCGGTTCCGCAAGGAGTGTCGGTTCGAGTCCGACCGCCCGCACCAGATTTCCTCTATAGATGAAATCTCAGCGCTTTTGCCCTCTTGCCCGGCAAAGGCCTTGCACTTGTGCGCGCAAGGGCTAGGGCCGCATCCAGCACCCATTGCCACGGATCGCGCCATGTCTCACCCCGTTTCTCCGCTTGCTCTGCCCTTTCCCGATCTGCCCGAAATCGCGGGCGTGACGCCACGCGTCGCCCGCGCGCGCTACAAGGAATGGGATCGGTGTGACCTCAGCTATGTCGAGCTGGCACCGGGGACCAGCGTAGCGGGCGTGACCACGACGAGCAAATGCCCCTCGCCCGAGGTCGAATGGTGCCGCGCCGCCCTGCCCCAGGGCCAGGCAAGGGCGCTGATCGTCAGCGCGGGCAATTCCAATGCGTTCACCGGAGGCAAGGGCCGCGCAGCGGTGCAGTTGCTGCTCGATACGGCCTCGGCGCATCTGGGCTGCGCGGCGGAGGAAATCTTCGTTTCGGCGACCGGGGTCATCGGCGTGCCGCTGCCGCAGGACAAGGCCCGCGCGGGGCTCGAGGCAGCCTTCACCGCGACCCGCTGCGACTGGCGCGCGCTGACCGACGCGATTGGTACCACCGATACCTTCCCCAAGGCCGCGACGACGAGCGCAATGATCGGCGGCACCAAGGTTCACCTTGTCGGCGTCATCAAGGGCTCGGGCATGATCGCGCCCGACATGGCGACAATGCTGGGCTATATTTTCACCGACGCCAATATCGCGCCGGCGCTGCTGCAAGAGATGCTGAGCGCCGCGAATTCCAGCGCCTTCAGCTGCATCACCGTCGACAGCGATACCTCGACCAGCGACACCGTGCTCGCCTTCGCTACCGGCCAAGCAGAGCACGCCCGGATCGAGAGCATGAACAGCGCCGGTGCCGACGCGTTGGCCGCCGCGCTCGCCGATCTGTGCCGCCAGCTCGCGCATCTGGTGGTGCGCGATGGCGAAGGCGCGAGCAAGTTCATCGAAGTCCGCGTCACCGGCGCGGTGTCGGACGAGAGTGCGCACCGCATTGCGCTCTCGATTGCCAACTCGCCGCTGGTGAAAACCGCGATCGCGGGTGAGGACGCCAATTGGGGCCGCGTCGTGATGGCGGTGGGCAAGGCGGGCGAGCCGGCCGAACGCGACCTGCTGTCGATCCGCTTCGGCGGTGTCGAGGTCGCGGCGCAAGGCATGGTCGTGCAGGGCTATGACGAAGCGCCGGTCGCCGCGCATCTCAAGGGGACCGACATTCTGGTCGAGGCCGATATCGGGCTGGGCCAGGGTCGCGCCACCGTCTGGACCTGCGACCTGACGCACGGCTATCTCTCGATCAACGCAGATTACCGGAGCTGAGCGCCGTGCTGACCATCTGGGGCCGCCTCAACTCGCACAATGTCAAGAAGGTCGTCTGGGCGGCGGAGGAAATCGGCCTGGATTATGTGCGACACGATGTCGGCGGCAGCTTCGGGATGGATGCGAATTATCTGGCGCGCAACCCCAATGCGCTGGTCCCGACGATCGAGGATGACGGCTTTGTCCTGTGGGAATCGAATGCGATCCTGCGTTACATGGCTGAGGCTTATGCCCCGCAGCTCTGGCCCGCCGATCCGCGCACACGCGCTGCAGCAGACAAATGGATGGACTGGCAGTTCGGCTATGCCGATGTCCAGCGCGAGGTCTTCCTTATGTTGGTGCGCAAGCCGCTCGAAGCGCGCGATCCTGCGGTGACCGAACGCGGCATCGAGCAGACGGGAAGGATGATGGCCATTCTGGATGATTGTCTCAGCCGCCAGCCCTGGCTGACCGGCGAGAATTTCGGCATCGCCGATATCCCGATGGGCACCTATGCGCACAGCTGGCTTGCGCTCGATCTGGCGCGCGGCGACTTTCCGCACCTTCTGGGCTGGTACGACCGGCTGATCAAGCGCCCCGGCTATGCCCGCAACGTGATGATCCCCCTGACATGACCCATGCTCTCCACGCCCCCGTTTCCACCCTCATCCGGACGGTGGCGCATGAGGTGGTGCTCCACCATTACCAGGACCTGGCGCAGCATCAGATTGCCGAGAAGACGCCCGGCGATCTGGTCACTGTCGCCGACAAGGAAAGCGAGAAGCGGCTGAGCGCTGGTCTGGCCGCTATCCTGCCGGGCGCCAGCATCGTCGGCGAGGAAGCGGTGGCGGCCAACCCGGCGCTGATCGAGCGGGTCAACGACAGCACCGCCTGGATCATCGACCCGATCGACGGCACGCACAATTTCGCGCACGGCCACCCGCCCTTCGGGATCATCATCGCGCTGGTCGAGGGCGGAGAGACGGTGGCGGGGTGGCTCTACGATCCGCTGGCCGATCGCATGTGCCACGCGGTGCGCGGCGGCGGCGCTTTCGTCAACGAAGAGACCGTGCAGGCGCGCGAGAGTGGCGAGGCGCTGCCGGTAGCGGCGATCTCGACCATGTACATCCCCGAACCGCGCCGGGCCGCGCTGGCGGCAGCGATAGACGGCAAGTTCACGATGGTCGACATCCCTCGCTGCGCTGCGGAGCAATATCCGCGGCTGGTGCTGGGGCAGAATGACGTGACTTTGTTCGAGCGCACTTTGCCGTGGGATCATGCCGCCGGCGTGCTGTTCACCCTTGAAGCGGGTGGCCATGCCGCGCGGCTCGACGGATCGGCCTATCGCCCCGGCGACGAGCGCAAGGGCATGCTCGCCGCCGCCAGCCCCGCGATGTGGGACAGGGCAGCGGCGATCATTACCTGAGAGCGATCAAGCCGGAAGCGCGCCTTCGAGCCAGCTCTTGAGCGCGCTCTTGGGCGCGGCACCGACCTTGGTCTCGACGATCTGGCCCTTGTCGAACAGGATCATCGTGGGAATGCCGCGCACGCCGTACTTGGCCGGTGCGTCGGGATTGTCGTCGATATTGATCTTGGCGATGGTGACCTTGTCGGCGAGCTCGTCGCTGAGTTCTTCGAGAGCCGGACCGATCATCTTGCACGGGCCGCACCATTCGGCCCAGAAATCGACCAGAACGGGCTTGTCGGACTTCAGCACATCGGATTCGAAGCTCGCCTCGCTGACTGCAGTGGTTGCCATCGGGGGATACTCCTTGTTCGTGACTTGGTTCGAGATGTAGGCGCTGGCAGGGCGCGGCTCAAGCTTGGGCAGCGCAACTATTCATATCTGCCGATTCAATCCAGCTTCGTAGCGGCGAGCAGCTCGTCCGGCAGCAGGAACAGGCGCGGGATCTCGGTATAGAGCAGCCCCGCCTGCACGGCCCGGCCCGGAAAGATCAGCCGCAGCGCCGCGACATAGGCCGCCATCTGTCGGACATGCGCCACCGGCAATTGCTCGAGCGAGGCGGGCGGGCGGCGACCGGTCTTGAAATCGACGACCAGAACGCGGGTGTCCTCGACCAGCAGCCGGTCGACCGTGCCCGAAACGACATTCGGCCCCACCACCGCCGCAATCGGCGCTTCGGCGAGTGCGTCCTCGCGGAACACATCGGCAAAATCGGGATGGTCGATCACCGCGCAGACCGGATCGATGATCGCATCTGCTTCGACCGGATCGGCGATGCCATGCTGCCGCGTCAGCCAGCGCCGCGCCGCCTCTCGCCGCTGCTCCGGGGCCAGTACCGGAAGCCGCTCGAACAGGCTGTGCATGATGAGGCCGCGCTGTGCGGCGCGCTCGCGATCGGGGCCGGTCAGCGGCGGGCTGGCGACATCGTCCTTACCCAGCGACGAGGGCGCGAGCGGGATCGGCGGGCGCTGTTCCGCCGCGGCGGGGGTGAGCGCCCAAACAGGCAGGCTCTCCGGCGGTGAGGAGGGCATCAGATGCGGCCCATCCGCGCGGGGCACGGGCACGGCGTCACTGCCGCAGCGGCGACACGCCCCCTCGCCCAGAGCGATCCAGTCGCAGCCGAGCGCCATGAAGCTGCGCTCGATCGCGGCGTACCAGCTTTGCTCGGGCGGCTCCTTGGCCTTCTTGCCCA
>CAXRCQ010000260.1:0-3174 GCA_964228845.1 Blastomonas sp. | reverse complement strand
GATGGCGATAAAGCCGTCCAGGCGACACCAGGCCACGGCCCTCGGCCTCCTCGTAGGCTGATGCCACCACCTCCTCCAGCCGCAGCCCCCAGCGGGCTGGCTCACTATTCAGCGGGGGCAAGAGGCCGATCTTGTCCATGTACACATCGGGTGCGTTGAGCAGGCAGCCGTTTTCGGCAATCGCCAGCACGGCCAGCGCATTTGGACCGGCCTTGGCGGTGATGGTGGTGCCTTCGAGCGGATCGAGCGCGATGTCGATGCGCGGCGCGCCGTCATTTCCGAGTCCGACCGTCTCGCCGATATACAGCATCGGGGCCTCGTCGCGCTCGCCTGCGCCGATGACCACGGTGCCGTCGATATCGAGGCCGTTGAGCGCCGCGCGCATCGCCTCGACCGCGGCAGCGTCCGCCGCCTTTTCATCGCCGCGCCCGATCAGGTTCGATGCGGCAATCGCAGCGGCTTCGGTCACGCGGACCATCTCCAGCACGAGCACGCGGTCGAGCTGCGGGGTTTGTGAGGCGGGCGTCGCTTTCAGGCTTGCGCTGGACATGGCAGGCGGGTCATCCTTCTCTCGTGGGGCACCAGTTGCGCTTTCAGGCCTGGTGCGTTGCGCCCGGTCCATAAGGGAGCATTATTGCATTGTCGAGAATGCTGTTGGTGGCCTTGGCGCTCGCCATTCCCGGGGTTTTTGCTTTCCCTGCGCTCGGTCAGGAGGCGCAGGACGATACCCGCTTGCCCGAACCCGAGCAGCGCGAACCGGACCCGGTTGACGCAAAGGTCAAGCAGCTGATTCGCAAGGCCGATGAATGGACCGGCAAGGAGGAGCGCGCCAAGCGTTGCGCGCCGAGCGCTGCGGGCAAGGATATCGTGGTCTGCGGCGAGGCCGATGCCGGGGCGAAATATCGCGTACCCGCCGATACCGAGGGGCGCCTTGCCACCGGCGGTCCGCCGCCCGCGCCCGATGTGGCCGGCGACGGCATCTTCAAGGGCAAGGCGACCTTGGGGCTTGGCTGCATCGTCCCGCCCTGTCCGCCGCCCAAGGCCTATATGATCGATTTTTCCAAGCTGCCCGAGGTCGACGAGGAATATCTGCAACGGGCGCGCGAGGCCGAGGCCGCGGAAAAGGCGCGCGAGACGGACGAGGGGGGAGAGCCATGACCGACATTCCGGTGATCGAGACCGAGCGGTTGCGGCTGCGCGCGCCGGTTCTGGCGGATTTCGAGGCTTATGCGACGATGTGGGCGGATGAACGCGTCACCGCCTTTATCGGCGGAACCCCGCGCACCCGCAACGAAAGCTGGACGCGGTTCATCGGGATGCACGGCCTTTGGGCGCTGTGCGGCTTCGGCTATTGGCTCTTCGCCGATCGTGAGACGGACGCACTGGTCGGTGTCGGGGGGCTCGCCAATTTCGAGCGGGGAATCGCGTTTCTCGAAGGCATGCCCGAGGCGGGATGGGCCGTCGCGCCCGATTACTGGGGCAAGGGCCTTGTCACCGAGGCGATGAGGGCCGCGCTGCACTGGAGCGACACCGTGCTCAAGGCACCGGCGGTGCGCTGCATCATCGAGCCGGGTCATGGCGCATCCGAGCATGTCGCGGCGAAGCTGGGCTTCATCCCGATCGGCCAGGGCGCGCATGCGGGCACACCGGTCAATGTCTATGCGCGGCCCTGCGCGATGCTGGACTGATCCAGGAACGCGACCGGAAGATGCTACCCCTCTCCCCTCCCGCAGGCGGGAGGGGAGAGGGGGGCGTCAATGCGCCTTGTTGCCCTTGACTGCATTGTAGATCGCCGCGATCACGCCGCCGATCACGAGGCCGATTATGCCCGCGCCGAGCGCGCCGACCAGCCATTCGACCAGGCCACCCATGGCCGGGGCGGCTTTGCCCGCTGCCACCGCAATATCGTGGATCACATGCTCGGGGCCCGCGACGCCGAATACCGCAAGGCCGTGGACGATGATCTGTCCGCCCACCCAGACCATCGCTGCGGTGCCGATGATTCCCAGCGCCGACATCACGATCGGCATCGCCTTGACCAGTCCGCGACCGAAGCCCTGCAGTGCGGCCGATGGCTTTTTCGCGAGATGCAGCCCGAAATCGTCCATCTTCACGATCAGCCCGACCGCGCCATAGACCGCAGCGGTGATCAGCAGGCCGACAACCGCCAGCACTGCCGCCTGGATGGCGATGGGGCGATCGGCCACCTCGGACAGCGCGATCGCCATGATCTCGGCAGACAGGATCAGGTCGGTGCGCACCGCGCCCTTCACCCGCTCGTCCTCCAGCGCGAACATGTCCTGCACCTGCTCGACCACCTCGGCGGTCTCCTGCTTGTGGCTGAGCTTGTGGATGATCTTTTCAGCACCCTCGAAGCACAGGAATGCACCGCCCGCCATCAGGATCGGGGTGATCGCCCAGGGCAGAAAAGCGCTCAATATCAGCCCGATGGGCAGCAATATGATGAACTTGTTGAACAGCGAACCCTTGGCGATCCGCCAGATCACCGGCAGTTCACGATCGGGGGTGAAGTCGGTGACATATTGCGGGGTGACCGCGGCATCATCGACCACGACGCCAGCGGCCTTGGTGCCGGCCTTGGCCGCCGCTGCGCCGACATCGTCGATCGACACGGCGGCAAGACGGGTCAGCGCGGCCACGTCATCGAGCAGCGCGGCAAGGCCTGAGGGCATGGATCAGTCTCCGAGAATGTGCACGACCAGCGGATCGGCGTGCAAGCTGGGGGAACCCTTGAGCGCCGCGAGGGTTGCATCGACCGCGCTTTCGGGGCCTTCATGCGTCACCATGGCAACGAGCACGCTGCCATCGGGGCTGCGGCCCTTCTGGATCAGGCTTTCGATCGAGACCCCGGCATCGCGCATCGCCGCCGTGATCTCGGCCAGCACGCCGGGCCGGTCGGCGACCTCGAAGCGCAGATAGCATGTGCCCGTGCGGTGCCCGGTTTCGGCCCGGCCGACGCTGTCGAGCTCGCGCACCGGCATAGAGAAGGCGGGGCCAATCTCGCCGCGCGCTATGTCGATCAGGTCGGCGACGACCGCGCTAGCGGTCGGGCCGTCGCCCGCGCCCGCGCCTTGGAACAGCAGCCGGCCGGAGAAATTGCCCTCGGCCACGACAGCGTTGGTCGATCCTTCGACATGCGCCAGCGGATGGTGC
>CAXRCQ010000259.1:0-3555 GCA_964228845.1 Blastomonas sp. | reverse complement strand
AGTCCGGCGACGCGCGCCACGACATGATCTCCAGCGCTCAGCGCCACCATCGGACCGAGTGCGCCAGCCAGCACGATATCACCACTGCGAAGCGGTTCACCGCGCGCTGCCAGCGTGCGGGCCAGCCAGGCAGCGGCATTGAGCGGATTGCCGAGCGCGGCGGCGGCAACGCCCAGCGAGGCGATTTCGCCGTTGACCTCCATCACCATGCCGGCGGTGTAGAGGTCGAGGCCCGCAATGGGCAGGCCATGGGCTGACAGCACGAAAAAAGCGGACGATCCATTATCGGCTACCGTATCGGAAAAGCTGATCTTCCAGTCGGCGATCCTGCTGTCGACGATTTCGATGGCAGCGTGCGCGGTCCCGACCGCGGCATGAACATCCTCCGGACTGGTTTGCGGGGACAGGAGATCGGCAGCCAGGACAAAGGCTATCTCGGCCTCCGCCTTGGGCTGAAGGCACAGTGCTGGATCAAGCATGCCGCCATCTTCCACCTCCATGTCATCGAACAGCACTCCGAAATCGGGCTGATCGACCCCGAGCTGGGTCTGGACAGCCTTGGCGGTTAGGCCTGCCTTGCGCCCGACTATCCGACGCCCTTGCCCTTGCCAGAATCTGGTGTTGATCTCCTGCACCGCATAAGCGCCATCGACATCGACAGGTTCCAGAAAGCCCCGCAATGGCGGCACTGCTCCACCATGATAGGCGTCGCGCAAAAGCCTGGCTGCGGCTTCGTGGGCTTGGTTCACCAAGGCTTTCCTCCCGTCAATCTTGTTGGCCTTCCCTAGAGGCTGCGGCACGCGGCGGCCAGTCCACGGCCCCTCGCTTTTCTCACTCTATGGTAGGTAGGCTCAGCTTGGCTTGGCGATTGGCGCGCGCCCTCTGGCGATCTGGCTGTCGTGATCGATCTCTATTCCCGCCGCGTGGTGGGCGGAGCAGCCAAAGGTTCCGGTGATGCGGAGCATCGTTGGAAAGGCTGCGGAGGGTGGTCGATGCAGAGCCGGCAAACCACCGATGTGGTGCTGCAGGCGCTGCACATGGCTGTATGGCGGCCCAAACCGAAGCAGCGAGTATTGATCCACTCGGATCAGGGCTCGCGATTCACCAGCCTGGGACTGGGCTGCGTTCATCCGGGCTCACAATCTTGAGCACTCGATGAGCCGACGCGGCAACTGCCATGACGATGCCGTAGATTTTGCAAGCGGAAGGCATCCAGAAATCTAGGGGCTATTCCCGTCCACAGGTTATGCCCGACATAAATCCCGTTAAGGGCGCATCTCCGGACACCATCGCTAAGATGTATTGCATCGACGTATATACGCGGACCTTTCACGGTGTCGGTGACCAATACCCGCTATGGCGAGGTTTCCACGGTTGCGCTTACCAACCGAACGCCGGCGCAGATCAACGCGCTGGTGCAGGGCTATGACGTGCAACTGGTGCCTGTCGGTACCGCAGGCAATGCGGACATCATCCAGACCTTTGGCGCGGATATCATTACCGATGTCGAGATCAGTTGACAGGTGACGCCTGCCTTCCGGCTGACCGCCGGCGCGCAGAATGTGTTCGATGTCTATCCCGACGAGAATATCGCATCGACTGTCGCCAGTGTTGCCGCCGGGACAAACGGCGCGGACAATGCCGGGACCCAGCCTTATAACGCGATAGCGCCCTATGGCTTCAACGGTCGTTCGGTGTTCGTGCGGGCAGGCTTCACCTTCTGATGCTGCAGACGGCCGCGCGCGCTGGCGGCGCGGCGGCCAGTCCTGCGCCGCCAGTGCAGCACACCAGTGACGAACAGGACCAGGGGCGCGAAGCCGATCAGGATGGCGAGCACCCGGGTCGGCGTGCCCGCAATTGATCCGTCATGCAGGCTGCGAAACCATTTCGCGGTCGCGCTGGCTGCATTGCCGTTGCGGACATCGTGCACCGCCAGAACCTCGCCCGAATACTGGTCGACAAACACATAACTGCCGGGGAAGCGCGGGTGCGGATCGCCGGGAACCTGCACTCGAACCCGGATCGGCGCTGACCCGCCCACGGGGACATCGATAAAGGCGAGACGTGTGTCCGGAACGATCGTGCGTGCGGTTGCCAAGGCCTGCGCTATCGGGATCTGGACCCCACTGGACGCGCTCGATTGCGGTGACGGGACCTCATCGGGCGCGCCAATGGCAACGGTCAGTAGCTCGGTCTTGACAGATGGCAGCGCCAACAGAATGCCTGTGCCGACCAGCACGATCAGAAGGGCTGCGCTCCACACGCCCGAAAGCTTGTGCAGATCGCGCAGGCGGCGGATCGGCGCTGCATTGCGCTTGAACGCCAGCGCCTTGGGCCAGCTGCCGCGCGGCCACCACAGCCAGAGCCCGAGGATCATCAGCGCCAGCATGGCAAAGCCTGCCCAGCCGATAATCTGCGCGCCCGTTTCCCCCATCAGCAGTTCCATGTGCAGCTGATAGATCCAGCTCATCAGATAACCGCCCCAGGGCTCGGCCCGCAGAACCCGAGAGCCATCGGCGGAGAACCACACCATCTCGCGCCCGGGATGGTGGCCCGTCGCATCAGGGCCATAATAGCGCGCCGCTATCGCCCCCGGCTGTCCTGTGACCTCGAACGACCAGCGCCCACCCTGCTCGGGCCATTGGGAGCGCCCCGTCTCCAGCGCCCGCTGCCAGGCAACCGAATCCCATCCCGCCACCGGCGCGTTCGCAGGTTGCGCTATCTCGGGATGCAGCGCCGCATCGATCTCGAGATAATAGACCAGCGCGGCCCCGGTCACCCCGACAAGCGCAACCAGCCCGCCCAGCGTCAGCCCCAGCCATAGGTGCAGGCGGCGCAATGCTCCACGGAAGGATTGGCGCGCTGCTTTCATCAGGCGATCAGCTGCCTGAGCTTCTTGAGCGCGTCGGCATCGGCTTCCTGATGATCGATGGTCCCGGCGAACTTGCCGTCGCGGGTCATCAGATAGGTCGCGGCGGTGTGATCGATCGTGTAGCCACCGCCCTTGATCGGCACCTTGGCCGAGAAGACGGCATAGGCTTTCTTCATCTGGTCGAGCTGCGCCGGGGTTCCGGTCAGACCGATGATCGGCGTGCCGAACAGCTTGACATATTCGCCGATGATCGCGGGCGAATCCTGTTCGGGATCGACCGAGACGAAGACGATGGCGAACTTGTCCCCATCGCCCTTGAGCTGCGCACGCAGCCGCGCCATGCGCGCGAGGTTGGTCGGGCAGACATCGGGACAGCGGGTGAAGCCGAAAAAGATGGCGAACGGCTTGCCGGCCAGCGTCCTGTCGGTGACGGTGCTGCCATCGGGCGCGGTGAGCGCGAACGGCCCACCGATCGCATTGGCCATCTCGCTGTCCACGCCGCCGCTGCTGCCCTTGCCTTGCCCCAGATAGAGCAAGGCCAGGCAGAACAACGAAAAGAGCAGCGCGACCACCCAAAGGCCGGCACGCAGCTCGCTGAGCTTGCCCTTGCCGGGTTCCGCCTCAGCGCTTGGCATGGTCGGTCTCGATCGGTTCGGTCGAGCCTACCGGCTGCACCTCAAACT
>CAXRCQ010000258.1:0-2843 GCA_964228845.1 Blastomonas sp. | reverse complement strand
GTTCGCGTTCGGGGTGACTTTCGCACTGCTGTCGCTGACTCCGCCGGTGCTCTGGGCCTATTATCTGCTCTGGCTGCTGGTCGGGCTGGTCGGCATCGGATCGACGCCGGTGACCTGGAGCCGCGCGATCAACATGTGGTTCTACAAGAGTCGCGGGCTCGCGCTCGGCCTGTTGCTGCTCGGCACCAGCCTGGCGGCGATCATCGTGCCCAAGCTGGCGGTATGGGCGATCGAGACCCATGGCTGGCGCAGCATGTTCGCCATCGTTGGCATGCTGCCGCTGCTGGTCGCGCTGCCGCTTGCCTTCTGGCTCTTCCGTGAACCCCGGCCCGAGGAACAACCGCCGGGGATCAAGACCGCCAGCGGCGCGCTGACCGGGGTGACGCTGGCACAGGCGCTGCGCGACTATCGCTTCTGGCTGATCTGGGCGTCGATCCTGATCATCGCGCTGACCTTTGGCGGCGCGTTCATCAACATGCCCGCGATGCTCGCCGACCGGGGCATCCCGGCGCAGGGCGCGGCCTCGGTCATGGGCATATTGGGGCTCGGCATCCTGGCCGGGCGGATCATCACCGGGCTGCTGCTCGATCGCGTCTGGGCGGGGTTCGTCGCCTTTCCGCTGCTCTGCCTGCCCGCCGCCTCGAGCTGGATCCTGCTCGATCCCGCGCCCGGCTTCGCGCTCGCGGCGCTCGCCGGTTTCCTGCTCGGCTTTGCGGCAGGCGCGGAGAGCGACCTGATCGCGTACCTGACAGGCCGCTATTTCGGCATGGCGCATTACGGCAAGATCTACGGGATGCTCTACATGCCGTTCGGGATATTCTCCGCGATCTCGCCGATCGTCTATTCCTCGGTGCGCGATGCGACCGGCAGCTATGACCCGATCCTGTTCTATTCGATTTTTGGCTATATCATCGGCGGTGCGCTGCTGCTGCTGCTCGGGCGCTATCCGGTGCTGACCGAGGCGGCGGGCATGGCTCCGCAAGGTGAACCGGCAATGGAGACAGCATGATGGCGACCTTGGTCAAGGATGAGTCTGGCGCGCTCGATGCGGTGATCGCGGCAGCGGGCGCAGACGCGGTGCTGACCGACGAGGCGACGCGCGATTTCTTCTCGCACGATGTCTATGCGACCGGCCGCCAGCCGCTCGCCGTGCTGCGCCCAGCAACGGTCGAGCAGCTGGCGCGCGGCGTCGCGGTGGCGACCGCGCGGGGGCTCGCGATCGTCCCGCGCGGCGGCGGCATGAGCTATACCGGCGGCTATCTCTATTCGGGCGGCGACTTCCTGCTGGTCGATACCAGCGCGCTCGACCGGATCGTCGATATCAACGCGACCGACATGACCGTGACGGTGGAGGCGGGTTGCACCTGGCAGGCGTTGGACGAGGCGCTGAAGCCGCTCGGCCTGCGCGCGCCCAGCTGGGGCACATTGTCGGGCCTGCGCGCGGCGATCGGCGGGGGGATGAGCCAGAACGGCATCTTCTGGGGCGCGCGCGCCGGTTCGGTGGTCGACAGCGCCTTGAGCTTCGATGTGGTGCTCGCCGATGGCCGGATCGTGAGCACCGGCAGCGAATTCTTCCGCCCGTTCGGTCCCGATCTCACCGGGCTGTTCGCCGCCGATACCGGCGCGTTCGGTGTCAAGGCGCGGGTGACGCTGCGGCTGGTGAAGGAGGCGACCGCGTTCGCCTATGGCTCGTTCTCGCTGCCCGATCACAAGGGGCTGCTCGGCGCGATGAGCGATATCGCGCGCGAGGGGCTGGCCTCGGAGAGCTTTGCCTTCGACCCCTATCTGCAATCGCAGCGGATGAAGCGCGACAGCCTGGCCAAGGATGCCAAGTCGCTGCTCAACATGATGAAATCGCAGGGCTCGGCCTGGAAGGCGCTGAAGGAAGGCGCGAAGGTGGTCGCGGCCGGCCGCTCGTTCCTCAAGGACGTTCCGTTCTCGCTCCACACCATCGCCGAGGGTCGCCACCAGGGTGCCGTCGATGCCGAAATGGCCGAGATCGGCCGGATCGTTACCGCGCATGGCGGCAGCGCGGTCGAGAATTCGATCCCCAAGATCCTGCGCACCAACCCGTTCCCGCCCCCCAATTCGATGCTCGGCCCCGATGGCGAACGCTGGGTGCCGGTGCACGGTTTCCTGCCGCATTCGAAGCTGGTCGAGGCCTGGGAGCGGATCGAGGCGCTCTACGCGCAGAATGCCGAGGCGATGGAACGGCTCGATGTCAATGCGGGCGCGATGCTCGCAGCGGTGAGCCGCTCGGGCTGCCTGATCGAACCGGTCTTCTTCTGGCCCGATGCGATGAACCCGCTGCACCGCCAGGCGGTCGAGCCCGATCACCTCAAGAAGCTCAAGGGCTTTCCCGAAGGCCCCGAGGCGCGGGCGCTGGTGGGCGAGCTGCGCGCAAGCATCATCGGCATCTTCCGCGCGCTGGGCGCGACGCATGTGCAGATCGCGCGCACCTATCCGCTGCGCGACGCGCTCGATCCCGCCGCTTGGGAGATGCTGGTGGCGCTGAAGCGCGCGGTCGACCCGCGAGGCCTGATGAACCCTGGGAGCCTGGGACTGGAATGACAAGCAATGGACCTCGAACGCCGCTCGGTTCTGGCCGCGATGATCGCGAGCGCCTTGCCGCTCGACGCGGCGCTGGCAGCGGAGGCGCGTCCCATGGCTGACGCGCCGACCTATGCCGCCGTCGCGATGCAGCTTGCCGCCCGCTCGGTCGAGCGTGCGCCCGACCGCGCAGCGGCGCGCGCGCAGGTGCTCGGCATGATCGGCGAGGTCGAGGCCAAGATCCGCTCGGCGCGCATCTTCATCGAGCAATATGGCGGGCACCCGGTAAAGCT
>CAXRCQ010000257.1:0-5069 GCA_964228845.1 Blastomonas sp. | reverse complement strand
GGTCACCAGCCTGGCCGATCTGGGGGTAAACGCCACGATGGCCGATCTCGACGCAGCGCTGGCGGCGCATCGGGACGCGTTTCTTGCAGCTTTGGGCGGCGCATGCCAAAGCGGTACCGACGGAAAGGGAACCGAATGACGCTGAAGCCTGCAGTCCTTGCCATCGCTCTGGCGGCGCTGACGTTGACCGCCTGCCAGAAGGAAGCCGCGGACAAGACAGCGGTTGCGCAGGGCAGCACGCCCGAGGGCACGATCAGCGACGAACTGCCCGATCTGGAACTGCTGCCCAGTGATGCACCGCTGGCCGATCCGTCGGATGTACCGCCCGTGCCGGGCGTCGCCGGGCCTGCCGCACCAGCGGCTGCAGGTGCGGATGCCGAGCCTGCCGAGACACCCAAGCCCGCGGCACCTGCACTCAGGCCCGCCGAACCGAAGCTCGAAGGCTCGATCGCTGAGTAAGCCGTTCTGCGGCGAAAGCCGGAGCCCAGAGGCGATGTTGCGCATTCTCACTCTGGATTGCGGCATTTGCCGGAAAACGCAAAATGCTCAAGCCGCGTAAGCTGTCCCGTCGTTCAGCCCGGCATCGGCAAAGCCCTGCCTGCGCAGGCGGCAACTGTCGCACAGACCGCAGGCCTTGCCCTCGGGCGTCGGGTCGTAGCAGGACCAACTCATCGCCGGGTCGAGCCCCAGCCGCACCGCCTCTGCCGCGATCTCGGCCTTGCCCAGATATTGCAGCGGCGCATGGATGGTGAACGGCTCGCCCTGATCGCCCGCCTTGGTGGCCAGGTCGGCCAGCCGCTCGAAGCCCTGGATGAACTCGGGACGGCAATCGGGATAGCCCGAATAGTCGAGCGCATTGACCCCGATGAAAATGTCGCGCGCGCCCAGCGCCTCGGCCCAGCCGAGCGTCAGCGACAGGAAAATCAGGTTGCGTGCGGGCACATAGGTCACGGGGATGTCGCTGCCGACCCCGGTCTTGGGCACATCGATATCGTCGGTCAGCGCCGACCCGCCGAACTGGCGCAAGTCGAGCGGCAGCACGATGTGCCGCACCGCGCCGATATGCGCCGCGATCGTCCGCGCCGCCTCGATCTCCACCCGGTGGCGCTGGTTATAGTCGATGGTCAGCGCGGCCACGGCGAAACCCGCCTCGCGGGCGCGCGCGGCGGAGACCATGGAATCGAGGCCGCCGGACAGCAGCACGACAGCGGTTTTCTGCGGTTCGCTCATGACCTGCGCATATTGCGCTGCGGCGAAGCGGGCAAATCAAAAAAATCGGGCCGCTCGGACAGGTCCGGCGGCCCAGTGAGGTCTTCACGACCTGAATGGAGGAAAGCGTACCGAATCCGGCACGCAACCGATCTAGCACGGGCGTGGTTAAGAAAAGGTGCAGCCGCGCTAACGATCAGCCGGGACATGATCCGGCAAAACGGCCTTCCATCGCGAACGAAAAGGGCGAGTTCTGCGCAATGCCCTGCGAATCGATCTGGATCAGCCCGCGGCCTTCATATTTGATCGTGGTCCGGCCCGATCCGCCCCCGGAGCAACGATAGGTGACGGTCACCTCGTCAGGCTCGTCGGACACGACGAAACGGCTGCACTGCTGGTCGCGGTGGCGCAGCTGCAACAGCTTGCGCAGATCACGCACGCACAGCTTGTCGTCAATATCTGCGCTGCCGCGTTCCTTCAGGTTCCACAGGCCGGGCTGCAGCTTGCCGAGCATCGCCAGCTCGGGGGCCTGTGCCGGCGCCGAAACGGCAGCAAGGCCGATTGCCACCAGTGGAAGCGCGAGCCATTTCAGGCGGATGGGGGAAAATTTCATGCGGGTTAGCCCTATCGTTGGTTCCCGCCGTTCATCACGGCAGGGACAGTCAATCGCGTGCGACCCGATTCAGGTTTCTTGCCCCAGGCAATGGGGAGCAGTTAGCCCAAGATGATGGCAAAATCATTCGATAATTATGGCGGGTTTGCGACCTGTATGTCCCTGAATCAGCCGGTTGGGGTTACGGGCTCGATATGGAAGATCCGCGAGCAGAAGGCGCGATCGACCGCAATGGTGCCGCTATCGCCGACCATTTCGGCCTGTTCCTCAGCGGGAAAACGCCCGATGACATCGCGGATATGATCGATATTGCAGCGACAACCCTTGACCAGAGGCGCGCCATCGACAGTGCGAACCTCGTCCTCTTCGTGAAACAGCCGCCACAGGATGTCGCGTCCGCTCAAGCCCGGATCGAGCATCTCGCCATGGCTGAGCGTGCCCGCCAGGATCGAGACGTGCTCCCATTGCGGATGGTCGAGCCGTACGTGCAACCGTTCGCGACCTTCCTCGCCTTCGGGAAGGTGCTGGACGAGAAACCCGGCGCTGCGGCAGCCGGTGGCATCGCTCTCGATCGCGATGCGGATCATCGTGGGTACCTGTTCGGACTGGGTGAAATAGCTTTCGCAGGCCTGAGCCAGCGAATCTCCGTCGAGCGGCACGATGCCCTGGTAGCGGCCCTTGCCGAAGCTCTGGTCGAAGGTGAGCGCGAGATAGCCCTTGCCGAACAGCGCGAACAGCGAGGGGTTCGCGCCGAGGCGCGCGAGACGATCAGCATCGAACCGCACATGGCCGCGCAACTCGCCGCCACGATAATCGACGACGAGCAACTCGATGATCCCGCCTTCGGTCTGTGCCTGGATGGTGACCTGGCCGCCATCCTGCTTCATCAGCGAGCCGATCAGTGCGCAGATGGTGATCGCCTCGGCCAGCACCAGCTTGATGCAGGTAGGATAATCGTGCGCCGCAAGAATCTCCCGGAGAACGCTGTCGAGCCGGACAAACCGCCCGCGCGCATCCTGGCCGGGAATGGTGAAATGGACGGGCGGCATGTCGAAAGCGGTGCTCATGCGCGGCTATATGGTGCGCGGGAGGGGCGGCGTCAAATGGGGCTAGGCCCAACGCCCGATCGCAAGGCACTTGCCGGGGCGCGCTGGCTGGTTCAATCTCTGAAAAGCGCTCCGATATTCGTGTGTTGGGGCGGAATGAGAGGGGATATCGATGGCCTTGTGGGAAATCCTGGCACTCGCTGGCTCGGCGCTCGCAGGCGTTGCACCCGCTTTTGCAGAGCCGGTTTCGCAAGCCATCGGTACAGTTGACGGCGCTGAGGCCGCGTTCGACCGGATGACGGGACTTGTCGGTACATGGCGCGTCGCGGACAAGCCGCAATCGCCGCTCCGCATCCGCTTTTCGCTGACCGCAGGCGGGACAGTGCTTGTCGAGGAATGGCTGCGCGGAGACAAGCCGCACTCGCTGACATTGTATCATCGCGATGGAGGCCATCTTATGGCGGTTCATTACTGCCCACAGGGGAACCAGCCGCGCCTGCTGGCCATGCCGACACATGGCAGCAGGACAATCGAGTGGCGGTTTCTCGATGCTGCCGACCTTGATCCTGCAAGCGAATCGTATCTGGTCGCATTGGGTTTCGACTTCGGGCAACCGGGACAGCTCCGTCGGACCGAAACCTATCGCGCGGCCAATGGCGACGAGCCTTCCGAACTCGTGCTGGTGAGGGACAGCGAGCCGACCCCCTGAGGCCGGAACCGGCGGGATTCAGCCAACGTAGCGCGCCGCCGTCTCGCGGATCAGTGCGATCATGTTGGGGATGCCCTGCGTCCGGTTGGACGAAAGCTGGTTCTTCAGGTCGAATGGCGCGAGCGCACCTTCGATGTCCGCAGCGGCGACCGTATCAGGTGCCTTGTCCTGCACGGTCAGCAGAACCAGCGCGATGATGCCCTTGGTGATCGCGGCGTTGCTGTCGGCGAGGAAATGCAGCCGTCCATCGTCCAGGCGGGTGGGATAGACCCAGACCGAAGCGGAGCAGCCGCGCACCAGGGTCGCGTCGGTCTTGAGCGCATCGGGCATCGGATCGAGCGTGCGGCCGAGATCGATGATCAGCCGATAGCGGTCGTCGGCGTCGAGAAATTCATATTCTTCGGCCAGGTCGGCAATGTTTGCAGCTGCGCTCGTCATGGCGGCGCAGATAGCGATGCGGCAGGGCAAAGTCACCCCGCCGCGCGCAAATTACAGTTCCACGCCGGCGGCGATGGCTTCGAGCTTGCGGATACGTTCCTTCAGATCGGCGATCTCGATCCGCGAATGGGTGGAGGGCGACCCGCCGTCGTGACGCGGCGCATGTGCCTCCATTTCGTGGCGCTTGAACGCCAGCCATTCGCGCCAGCCGCGCAGCATGGTCGATGAAACCAGGGCCGTTGCGACCAAGGTCGACATTGCCACTGTCATGTAGAGATAGGCGCTTTCCATCTTCTTCCCTTTACGGCCCCCGCCGCCCGGTTGGTGATGTGCGTGGCCGGCTCAGCGGTCGCGCAGCTTCTCGATTTCAAGACTGAGGTCGCTCGTCTGGCGCTGATCGGTGATGACGCGTTCCAGCACCTGGACGCGCTCCTTCAACGCACGGACATCTTCGCGCAGGCGCATCGTCTCGCCATTGTCGGCTGGCCTGGCGAGCGTTTCCCTGCCGGTGCCGTCTTCCAGAATGCCATGCTTGGCGCGGTAACGGGCCTTCATCACACTCGCGATCATGACGATGAACACGATGGCCACGACCATGGAAAAGGGATTGTCGAACATTCTGTGTGTCCTTGATGTCAGTTCAGCGGCGCGTCGCGCAGATCCTCGATCTGCTGGGCGAGATCGCTGCGGCCATCGGTGATGATGCGTTCGAGCGTCCGCACGCGCTGCTCCAGCCGCTCCGTCTGGGCCGCATAGCGCGCGGCCTTTTCCGCGGTTTCCTTGTTGAACGCCTCAAGCTGCTTTTCCTTGAACTTGAGGTGGCGCTTGTACGCATCGCCCATGGTGCCGACCAGAACGGGAAGGCCGACGACAATCATGAAGAACAAGATCCAATCTGGCATGGTGATTTCCCTTGGTTGCGGCGTTCGCGGCGTTGCCGGGTTATCAGTTGGCCCGCTTGTCGCGCAGGGCCTCGATTTCATGGGTCAGGCGGTGTGCATCATCGGTGACGATGCGCTCGACATTGCCCAGCCGGTCCTTGATCGACCCCAGC
>CAXRCQ010000256.1:0-2554 GCA_964228845.1 Blastomonas sp. | reverse complement strand
ACCTGGTCGTCGGGAATGCCCTCGCGGATGTGCAGTCTCAGGTCCGGCTGCTCGCGGTGCAGGCCGGCGACGATCGCCGGCATCAGATACGGGCCCAGGGTCGGGGTGACGCCGAACCGCAGCGTACCGCCAATGCCCTTGCCGGCACGCCGGGCGAGGTCGGACAGATCGCGCACCTGGACCAGAATGCCCCGCGCTCTGGCGGCAATGTCCCGCCCCAATGGGGTCAGCTGAACATCCTGGCCGCTGCGATCGATCAGCGATGCGCCCAGACGCGCTTCCAGCGTCCGCAACTGCTGGCTCAGCGTGGGCTGCGACACATGCACGGCGAATGCGGCGCGGCCGAAATGCCGATGGTCGTCAAGAGCGACCAGATATTGCAGCTGGCGAAGACTGGGCATGCGCGACCTCCAGGGCTAATAGATGCTATCTATCGATAACCAGCAAATCTTTCAAATGGTAACAATGATATGATGTGCCATAATCCTGTCATACCAAGCAGCGGAGCAAACCCCTCCCCGAACCGCTCCAGCCAACTGCTTGATCAATGCCGCAGCTTGAACGGACACCCCAAAGCTGCGGATAGGGTGGCGCATCGGTCCGCCGAGGTCGCAGCTTAGCCTCCGGTGCGCCACCCGACTATTTTCCCATCAGCATCATGCAGCAGACGCACCGATAGCAAGGCCGCTCGCGCAATGCGCCTGCAGTGTCGCTTGCACGTCAGGGAAGAAGTGGCTCGGAAAAGGCATCGCCCAGTTGCAGCGCATCCAGGTCTGCCGCAACGGCAACGAGGTCCGCGCGCGCCTGGGCCAGGCGGAATTCTGCATCCAGCCTGCGGATGGCAGCATTGGCCGCCGCATCCTCACGCAGGTTGACCAGAAAGAAGTCGCTGGCACCCGCCTGGAACAGACGGCGCTCGCCTGCTGCCAGCTTTTCGGCCTGCACCTCCTCGTCGCGCGCCAGTACCGCCAGCCGCTCGGCAGCGGTCAGGTTCGTGGAAAGCTGCGCGATTTCGGCGAGAATCTGTTCCTCGCTCTGCCGCCGTTTCCATTCGAGCGCGTTGATGCTCGCTTCGGCCGCCGCGACATTGCCCTTGGCGGCGCGGTTCTGCAGCGGCATCGAGAAGGTGAAGCCCACAATGGCCTCGAACGGATCGCGCGACCGGCCGCCCAGGCCCTGTTCGCCAAAATCCTTGCCGGCTTCCGCGAACAGCCGCAGCGAGGGCAGCAGCTTGTTCCGCTCCAGCTCAAGCTTGGCTTCGCCCTGTTCGAGCCGCTGTTCGATCAGCTTGATGTCGGGCCGCCGCGCCAGCACGGCTGCCGGATCGGTCTCCCGCAATTGCCGGACCATCGGCAGTGCGGTGGGTAGGTCGGCGGGCGTGGCGACGCGGGGACGCCCGTCATCATCACGCCAGAACAACGACAGGCGCTGCGCCGCATTGGCGAGATCGCGTTCGGCAGCGACCAGCAGCGATTGGCGCCGCAACAGGTTCTGCTGGTTCTCGGTGAGCAGGATCGCCGCGCGTGCGCCCAGCTGGACCTGGCGGCGAATGCCGTCCTGCCGATCTTCGGCGAGCTGGACCAGCGCACGATAGACGCGCACCTGCTGTCCCGCCGCGACCCACTGCCCATAAGCCTGGATCGCGCGCTGTTGCACGCCGATGGCGATGATCAGCGCGTCAAGCCCGGCTATGTCGCGCTCGATCAGCGCGTTGCGCTGGCCGAAGCGGCGATCGTCGATATAGCGGTCGCGCAGCAATGCGAAAACGCCGCGCACCTTGAGCTCGCCCAGCCGGTCGGTGAAGCTGTAATCCTCGTAAGTCGGGAAATCGCCGCGCGAGACGCGGTAGCTCGCCTCGAGCTGGCCGCCGTTGTTGGTGAGCGGCTGGATGGCTTTGCCCTGCACATAGGTGCCGTCGTAAAAGCCCGCGATGCGCGAGAATCCCTCGCCGGTGAACAGCAGGTCAAATGCGCCCTCGCTCGCCAGCACGCGGCCGTCCGCAGCGCGGGTATTGGCAAGCGCTTCCAGAATCGTCGGCGCGAACCGCCGCGAAGAGGCGAGCACCTCGGACAGTTGCAAGCCTCTGGATGACGGCACCTGATCCGGAGCGCTGACTGGGGCGGGCAGCGGCTGGGCTGCCCCCGCCACGGGCATCAGTGCTGCCGCTGCCAGTCCTGCAAGCATGAAGGCCTTGCGCATCATTTCTTGCCCGAACCGCTGGCGGAGGAGCTCGACGGGGTTGACGACGCCTTGCCGCCGGTCTGCGCCGTGCCCGTGCTGTTCTGTTCGGTCAAAGCAGGGTTCTGCAGCGGGAAGTCGTTGAGCTGACGCCACAGTTCGAAGCCGACCGAAACCTCCTCCATCGCGACCCAGCCTCGCACATTGGCGCCGAGCCGTACATAGGGTTCGCCCGGCCAGCGCGCCTTGCCCGGAGCCTCGCGCACCAGCACACGGAACAGGCCGTTCTGCGATGCAGCGAGATCGACCTGCTGGACCTCGCCGTCGAACAGGCCGCGCGCCACCGAGGGCCAGCCGGAGAACTGGATCGCGGGCC
>CAXRCQ010000255.1:0-13844 GCA_964228845.1 Blastomonas sp. | reverse complement strand
CCCCGGTCTATTTCTCGCGCACCTTCCATGGCCGGGTCCGCGATCCGCGCAACGATTTTGGCGGCTACACGCTGACCGATGCGTATCTCGGCTATGATGTCGGCCCGGGGCGCATCATCCTCAGCGCGCAGAACATCTTCAACCGCCAGTATATCGACTATAATAGCGATGTGCGGCTGCCGACGGACAATCTCTCCTTCTTCGCCGGGCGCGGGCGCACGATGACGCTCGCCTGGGACATGCGCTTCTGATGAAGCTGCTCGACCTTCTGCACCGCTGGACGGGCGGGCTGATCGGTCTGGTGCTGCTGGTGCTGGGGCTGAGCGGGACGCTCCTGATCCACCGCGATGCCTGGGTCATGCTGCCGCATGCCGATGATGCCCAGGTGCATCAAACGCAGGAGATCGTCGCTGCGACCGAACGACTGATGGCCGATCCGGAAGCGCGACCCAGCAGCATCGTGTTCGCCAGCGACAGCTTCGGGCTCAACCGCCTGTCTTTGGGCAAGGAGGCGGGTGGCTATTCGGACCAGCTGGGCAATCTGGTCACCCGCTGGGATAGCCCGTGGCAGCGGCCCGAGCTGTTCCTGTTCGATCTGCACCATCATCTGCTGGCGGGCGAGACCGGCGAGATCGTTGCTGCATCTGCAGGCCTTTGCGGGCTGTTCTTCGTGATCAGCGGTGCGATCCTGTGGTGGCGCACGCGGAAGACCTTCGAGTTTCGTCTGGTTCCCAAACGGCTTAGCCGGCCCGCGATCCTCAGGCATCATCGCGATCTGGGGATCGTCTTTGCACCGTTGCTGGCGCTGGTGATGTTCACCGGCACGACGATGGTCTTCCGCCCGGTCACCGCGCTGGTGCTGGGGCCGGCGGCACCTGCGACCATAGAGGCTTCATTCAAGCCGCCCGAGGCAAAGTTTGGCGCGCTTGCCGAGCGGCCCGATTGGGCAGCAATGATCGGTACGGCGCGCGAGCGTTTCCCCGACGCCGAAATTCGCATCCTCAGCCTGCCGCGCGATCCCGGCAAGCCGATCACGCTGCGGATGAAGCAGCCGGAAGAATGGCTACCCAATGGCCGCACGACCTTGTGGTTCGCGCCCGATACCGGCAAGCTCATCGAGGCGCGCGATGCCTTGAAGCTGCCGGGGGCTGCGCAGGCCTTTAACAGCTTCTATCCGCTGCACGCGGCCAAGGTGGGGGGGCTGGCCTATAAGCTGGTGATGACGCTGGTCGGGCTGGCGCTCAGCCTGCTGGGATCGCTGGCAGTGTGGAGCTTCTGGTTCCGCCGCAACCGCACCGCGCGGCGCATCGGCAGCGGCGTGACGGTTCCGGCCGAGTAACGCTTACAGGTCGAACAGGCCTTCCTGCGATCCCTCGGGCGGGTTGAGCCCCAGATGCTTCCACCCCCGCGCATTGAGGCAGCGGCCGCGCGCGGTGCGTGCGATCAGGCCGAGCTGGATCAGATAGGGTTCGATCACGTCCTCGATCGTGTCGCGCGGTTCGGACAGGCCCGCTGCGAGCGTCTCGACCCCCACCGGGCCGCCGCGATAGATGTCCGCGATCATCATGAGGTAACGCCGGTCCATCGCATCGAGCCCCAGGCTGTCGACCTCCAGCCGGGTCAGCGCGGCATCGGCGGCACTGGCGTTGACCGTCGCATGGCCTGCGACATCGGCGAAATCGCGCACGCGGCGCAGCAGTCGCCCCGCCACGCGCGGGGTGCCGCGCGCGCGCCGGGCGATCTCGGTCGCGCCGTCCCTGGCGATCGACAGGCCCAGCAACCGCGCCGCGCGGCTGACGACCAGTTCGAGCTCCTCCACCGTATAGAAATTGAGCCGCACCGGAATGCCGAAGCGATCACGCAACGGTGTGGTGAGCAGCCCCTGGCGCGTGGTCGCACCGATCAGGGTGAAGGCGGGCAGGTCGATCCGCACGCTGCGTGCGCTTGGGCCTTCGCCGATGATCAAATCGAGCGCGCGGTCCTCCATCGCGGGATAGAGCACCTCCTCGACCACCGGATTGAGCCGGTGGATCTCGTCGATGAACAGCACATCGCCTTCCTCGAGATTGGTGAGCAAGGCGGCGAGATCGCCCGATTTGGCGATGACCGGGCCGGAGGTCGCGCGAAAGCCGACGCCCATTTCGCGCGCGATGATCTGCGCCAGCGTGGTCTTGCCCAGCCCAGGCGGGCCGAACAGCAGAACATGATCCAGCGCCTCGGACCGGCTCCGCGCCGCCTCGATGAACACGCGCAGATTGTCGCGCGCCGCCGCCTGGCCGATGAATTCACCCAGGGTCTTGGGACGCAGCGCCGCATCCTGATCTTCAGGGATGCGGTCGGGAGTGAGGAGGCGGTCTGTGGTCATGTCAGCTTTTCAGGGCGCGAGTAGTGTCCCGTGCATGGTGGATAATGCGCACGATGACCACTGTTTCGTTGTCAATCACGTAGAAAATTCGGTGTCGCCTGTGGACCAGGCAGCGCATGCCGGTGCCGAATTCCGGGCAGCTCACGCCGATATACGGATGGGCAGCCAGACGATCAAAAGCCTGATCGAAGCTCATGAAATAGGCGTCGGCCGCATCCGGGCCGAAGTTTTCGAGACTGTAAAGGCGGATATCGACCAGATCGTCGCGCGCCTTCGGGCTGAGATCCAATTCAGCCACGATCAGCGGGATGGTCGGTCATGATCTTACGGAGGACGTCTTTCGGATTTTCATTGAGGCGTCCCGATTGCAGCCCCTCCTCGATCATCGCCTTTAGCCAAGCGTCGTCCTCCGCCGCCTGCTCCTGGTCGCGCCGCAACAGGGCGCGCACGAAATCATTCGCGTCTGCATACAGCCCCTGCGCGACACGCTCATCGATCCACTGCTTGAGCGCGGGCGGCACCGAGATGGTCAATTCCGTCATGGGTGAAATTATAGCGGAAGGAGAGCCCAAGTCCAGCGAGGGTGCGTGCAGGCGATATTCAGGAATCTGGAGCAGCTGGCGGTTGGGTCGTGGGAGGCAGCTTCTCCATCTCGTCCAGATGTTTTCTTATAGCCGCATTTGTCTCATCCAGATTGCGAGCCAACTTTTCGGCATCAATCCTGAATGGAACCCATTTGGCATTGGGGTCTACGGGGCGACGTTTGCCATCCGGAACCTCGCCCCTCGATTGGGATTCCGGGCCTTTGCTCCAATCCCTGTCTGCAAAGCGTTGGAAAACCAAGGGCGTCATCCGGTAACTCCCGTTGGTTTGTCGTTGCACATAGCCTGTGACAAAGCCGGTCAGAATACCCTCGGTCGAGACGTGATCATCTGACCACATCTCAATCCAAGTGTCTCACATGCTTTCCAGCTTTTCTCGAATCTCAATCGATGTACCAGCCGGTATATGCACCGAATTTTCTACGGTTGTTGCGCGAATGCCTTGAATTTCCTGTGTTATCGTCGAGTAGAGTGCTTCATCTACGCGGACCATGAGCATGATGGCACTATCAGGAACGAATTCGGGAGCCTTGTTGACTACAACCGAGCGATAGGCCGCCGTCGACGAGCAGGCTATGGCGGGAACAGTCGGCATGGCCACCAAGCCCATGCAAAATGCCATTAGCCAGGATTTACGCGCCATCACCGCGCCGCCTTTTTCAGCGCCAGTCGCACCAGCGCGTCCAGGCTCGCCCCTTCGCCGAGTTCGCCCTCCGCCTCCGCCACCGCGCGGGCGGCTTCGGCGGGTTTGAAGCCCAGGTTCTGTAGCGCGGAGACCGCATCGGCGGCGTGGCTGCCGACCGGGACGGGCGCGCCCATGCCGCCGGGGCCGAGTGCGATCACGCCCATCTTGTCCTTCAGCTCGTTGCAAATGCGCACCGCCAGCTTGGGACCGACACCCTGCGCGCGCGCGATCATCGCCTTGTCGCCCTGCGCCACCGCGCGCGCCAGCTCCTCCGGGGTGAGCGCGGAGAGGATGGCAAGCGCCACCTTCGATCCCACGCCCTGCACGCTGGTGAGCAGGCGGAAACCGTCGCGCTCGCTGGCCGAGGCAAAGCCGATCAGCCGCATGTCGGTCTCGCTCACCTGCATCTCGGTGTGCAGCACCACCTTCTCGCCGCGCGCGCCCAAGTTGGAGAGCGTGCGCGACGAGGCGAACACCAGATAGCCGACGCCGCCCACGTCGATCACCGCATGGTCATGCGCGGTGCTGTCCAACAGTCCGGTAAGCTTGGCGATCATTCTGCTGTTTTTCCTCTCCCGTCGAGGGAGAAGAGTGCACTAGCGCAGTTTGTCGAAGGCCGCCAGATGCGCATGGGTGATCGCGACGGCAAGCGCATCGGCCGCGTCCGGCCCTGCGATCTGCACGCCTGGCAGCAACCGCTGGACCATAGCGTCGATCTGTACCTTTTCCGCCGCGCCTGTGCCGACGATCGCCTTCTTGATCAGCCGCGGCGCATATTCGCCGACGCCCAAGCCCGCGCGCGCAAGGCCGAGCAGCAGCCCCCCGCGCGCCTGGACGAGCTTGAGCGTCGTCTGCGGGTTCTTGTTGACATAGATCTCCTCGATCGCCGCCGCATCGGGCCTGTAATCGGTGACGATCGCGGCGACCGCAGTATCGAGCTCGAGCAGCCGTGAGGGCAGGGGTGCCTTGGCGTTGGTCCTGATCTGCCCATTGGCGATATGGCTGAGGCGATTGCCCTGATAGCGGATGACCCCCCATCCGGTGGTGCCGAGCCCGGGATCGATGCCGAGGATGATGGTCATGGGGCTCACCGAAATCCCGTTTGTCCCGAGCGAAGGCGAGGGACGCGTGCGCTACGTCCCTCGACTTCGCTCGGGACAAACGGAACCGGGGTCGTTTCTGAACTACCCCAGCTTCTCCATCACCGCGTCCGACACTTCGTAATTGCCCCAGACGGTCTGGACGTCATCGTCATCGTCAAGCGCGTCGATCAGCTTGAACAGCGACTGCGCGTCGCCTTCCGCAACATCGACCTTGACCTGCGGGCGCCAGGCGAGCTTGACGCTCTCGGCTTCGCCCAGGGTCTTTTCCAGTGCGCCGGCAACCGCGTGCAGGTCTTCCATGCTGGTCCAGATATCGTGGCCGTCCTCGGTCGATTCGATGTCCTCGGCACCCGCTTCCATCGCGGCTTCGAGCACTTTTTCCTCGTCGCCCGCGCTCGCCGGATAGGTGATCAGACCCATGCGGTCGAAGCCGTGGCTCACCGCGCCCGATGCACCCAGATTGCCGCCATTCTTGCTGAAGGCGGTGCGGACATTGGTCGCGGTGCGGTTGCGGTTGTCGGTCAGCGCCTCGACGATCAGCGCGATGCCGCCGGGGCCATAGCCCTCGTAGCGGATTTCCTCGTAATCCTCGCCGCCGGCGGCCGCGGCCTTGTCGATCGCGCGCTGGATATTGTCCTTGGGCATCGACTGCGCCTTGGCGGCATTGACCGCGAGACGAAGGCGCGGGTTCATGTGCGGATCGGGCAGGCCCATCTTGGCCGCGACGGTGATTTCGCGGCTGAGCTTGGAGAACATGGCCGAGCGCTTCTTGTCCTGCGCGCCCTTGCGATGCATGATGTTCTTGAATTTACTATGGCCTGCCATGGCGGGTTTCTGCCTGTCCGAAAAATTGAAAAGAGCTGGTGCGCGCCCTTACATCAGCAGGGCGCACACTGGCAAGCTTGGGGGGCAAGCATGCGGACCCAAACGGGTCAGCCCAAGCCCAGCGCCGCCTTGTAGGTGTCGAGGATCGCTTCCATTTCCTGGCGATCGTGCGGCTCCATCTTCCGCAGGCGGACGATCTGGCGCATGATCTTGGCGTCATAGCCCTGCGACTTGGCCTCGTTATAGGTATCGCGGATATCGTCGGCGACGCCCTTGCGCTCTTCCTCAAGCCGCTCGATGCGTTCGATGAAAAGGCGCAGCTGGTCGTCGGCGGAAATGGTTTCGCTCATCGCTATGTTCTTTCAACAAGGGTTGGGAGCACCAGGCGAATCCCCGGCGCGGAATTGTTTGGAGCGCCCCCTTAATGGGGGTGAGCGTTCTTCGCCACGCTTTCCTTCATCCGGGCGAGCTGCTCCTCGCTCGCCTCACCCTGATAGCGCGATTTCCAGGTGGCGAAATCCATGCCGTAGATCAGCGCGCGTGCGGCGTCGCGGTCGGGCGCGCCACCTGCCTCCATCACCCAGTCGGCGAGGCAATTGCGGCAGAAACCGGCAAGCCCCATCAGATCGATATTCTCGGCATCGTGCCGGTGGCGCAGGTGCGCGACGAGCCTACGGAAGGCGGCGGCGGCAACCTCGTCGGGAATATCGACTTCCATCGGTGGGGCAGGGACGGCATCGGTCATGGCATTTTTGTCCAGTTCGGTTTTGCGCTTGGCGACGCACTGGCCTAAGCAGAGAGGCGAATGCGCCGTGGAGACTGCAAACGTTCGCGGCCTCGACCAGTTCAAGGGAAGATTATGAGCAAGACTATCGCCAAGCGCAGCCGCAAGGTCAAGATTCTGGCGACCCTGGGCCCGGCCAGCAACGGTCCGGAAATGATCGAGAAGCTGTTCCGCGCCGGAGCCGATGCCTTCCGCGTGAACATGAGCCATGGCGAGCATGCGACGCATGCGGCGACGATCAACGCCATCCGCCAGATCGAAACCAGGTTGCAGCGCCCGATCACGATATTGTGCGATCTCCAGGGCCCCAAGCTGCGCGTCGGCACGTTCGAAGGCGGCAAGGCCTTTCTCAAGCACGGCCAGCATTTCACGCTCGATTCGAATCCTGAGCCGGGCAACGACCAGCGCGCCTATCTTCCGCACAAGGAGATATTTGCCGCGCTGGACAAGGGGCAGCGGCTGCTGATCGACGATGGCAAGATGGTGCTGCGCGTGCTGCGCCCCGGCGATTCCGAAATCCTGTGCTCGGTCGAGGTCGGCGGTTTCATCTCCGATCGCAAGGGGCTGAACGTCCCCGACAGCCTGGTGCCGATGGCCGCGCTGACCGAGAAGGACCGGCGCGACCTGGCCTTTGCGCTCGACATGGGGGCGGACTGGATCGCGCTCAGCTTCGTGCAGCGGCCCGATGACGTCGCCGAGGCACGCAGCCTGATCGGCGGGCGCGCGGCGCTGATCGCCAAGATCGAGAAGCCGGCAGCGCTGGCCTCGCTTGAGGCGATCATCGAACTGTCCGATGCAGTGATGGTCGCGCGCGGGGACCTGGGGGTCGAGATGGCACCCGAGGAGGTGCCGGTGATGCAGAAGCGGATCGTCGAGACCGCGCGCCGATCGGGCAAGCCGGTCGTTGTGGCGACACAGATGCTCGAATCGATGATCACCAGCCCGTCGCCGACCCGCGCCGAGGTGTCGGACGTCGCCAATGCGGTCTATGACGGTGCCGATGCCGTGATGCTCTCGGCCGAGACCGCGGCGGGCGAATGGCCCGAACTCGCCGTGGGCATGATGGACCGGATCGCCACCCAGGTGGAAAGCGACCCGGGCTATGCGGCGCGGGTGCATTTCATCGAGACTTTGCCCGATGCGACCACCGCGGACGCGCTGTCTGCTGCGTGCAGCGAGATTGCGAATACCGTGCGGGTGAGCGCGATCGTGTGCTTCACTCTGTCCGGATCGACCGCGCGGCGCGTGTCGCGCGAACGCCCCTCGGTGCCGGTCATGGTGCTCACGCCTTCGCGCGAGACGGCGCGGCGCGTCGGCCTGCTCTGGGGCGCCTATCCGGTGGTGACCCGCGATATCGGCAGTTTTGAGGAGATGATCTGCAAGGGCAAGCGCATGGCGCTGCGCCACCATTTTGGTGAAGCTGGTGGGCGCATCATCGCGCTGGCGGGCGTGCCTTTCGGTACGCCGGGATCGACCAACGTGCTGCACATCGTCACGCTGACCGGCGAGGAGCTCAAGGGCTATAAAGGCTGATAGGCCAACGGATGGCTAAGCAGGCTGCGGTCGCGGGTCAGCAGCCGCGCGCCGCTCTGCTGCGCCTGAACGAGCAGAAGTTCGTCGAACGGGTCCTTGTGCGCGATCGGCACGAGCAGGGGAGTCGCGGCGGTCTGCGCGTCGAGCATCAACAGGCTCATTCCGGCTGCGGTAACCAATGCCAGCGCTTCGATCGGATCGACAACGCCCTTGCGCTCACCAGAAGCATAAGCCGAGGCCCATTTTAGCCTGATCTCCCAGATCGAGATGGCAGATGCGATGATCCGATTGCTGTCCCTGCTCAAGATATCACGCTCGTGTTCCGTCAGCCTGGTGGGATCACTGGCCAGCCAGATGATGTAATGCGTGTCGAGCAGGATGTTCAATCTTCGAGACCAAGCACTTTGCGACTGAGTGCCGGGTCGTCGAATTCGGGCGGCCATAGATTTTGGCCTTCATAACGGTCCAGGCCGTGTTCCTTGCGAAAAGCATCCGCAGCCGCCCAGTCGATGCCGCCCTTGCGACGTTGTACCAAAGGAGAAAGCTCCGCCACTGGCTTGCCATCATCGGTGATGACAACCTTTTCGCCGCGCATCACGGCAGCCATGGCCTCTGCAAAGCGGGTCTGGGCATCGCGGATCGACATTTCCATGGATTGCAGATACCACAATCCGTGACCCTCAAGTAGTCACATTCTCCAGCACGCCGCGCGCGATGAGCTCGGCCTCTAGCGTCGCATGGTCGCGGAAGACATGGCCCTGCAACCCGCATGACATTGCGCTTGCGATATTGTCAGCGCGGTCGTCGATGAACAGCGCGCGCGACGGATCGATGCCGAACCGATCGATCGCCAGGCGGTAGATCGCCGGATCGGGCTTGATCAGCTTCTCCGCACCCGACACCACGATGTCACGGAACAGGTCGAAGACCGGCGCGGTCGGGCGGAACATCTCCCAGAACTCGACGCCGAAATTGGTGATGCCGTAAATCGGGTAGCCGAGCAGCGCAAGCTTCTCCGCCAGATCGAGCATGCCTGGGACGGGGCCGGGGATCGTCTCCAGCCAGCGCGGAACATAATGGCCTATCAGCTCGGCATGGTCGGGATGCTCGGCGCTCAGCTCTTCCACCATCTCGGCGAGCGGGCGACCGGCATCGTGCTGGGAATGCCATCCGACGGTCAACACCTGGCTGAGGAAATGGTCGAGCGCCGCCGGATCGTCGATCAGCTTGGCGTAAAGAGTGCGGATATCCCATTGATAAAGGACATTGCCGACATCGAAGATGATGACATCCACCGGCTGCATCGCGTTCCCCCTCAAGCGCGCAAGCAAAAGGCCCCGGAGCATGCCGGAGCCTTTGAACTCGTTTCAGACCTGTTCCGACGCGTCCAAAGGGGCGCGGCGGGCCACAATCAGCCCTGGCGGGCCTTGAAGCGACGGTTGGTCTTGTTGATCACATAGGTGCGGCCGCGACGACGGATCACGCGGTTGTCGCGATGGCGATCCTTGAGCGACTTCAGCGAATTGCGAATCTTCATGACGTGGGCCCTTGATTGAAATCGAAACGGGGTCATGTCGTCCGTGGCCAAACGCAGCAGCGCGTTCGCCGGGCCGGAACATCCATGCCGGAAAGCGGCGCGGATACGTGGCAGGGCGGGCAAAGTCAAGCATTGGCGCTGCGATGCCCGGCAATTTTTTGACCGCTTCATTGGCCATTCATGGCAAGACGCGTTAGGCAGAAACCAGGCAGGCGAGCAACGCCTGATCCGGGAAAGGGCGCAGGCATCATGGCTTTTATTCGCAATTCGCGCGCGGTCACGCTCTGCGCTGCTTTGGCCATGACGCTTGGCGTGGGCGGATGCGTATCGCCCGCAGGGCCGGTCGAGGCCGTGCGATTCGTCTCACCCGATCGCGCCAGCGAGCTGGGACGCGGTCCGATTCGCGTGGTTGCGGGCGAGGGAATGGATAGCAATGCGCTCGAATATCGCAGCTATGCCGCAGCGGTGGAGCGTGAGCTCGAACGTGTCGGCTATCAGGTCCTGCCGGTCGGTACGCGCGCGGCGGGCAATCTCCAGACGGCCACCGTGCGCGTCGAGCGCAGCCTCCTGTCACCTATCGGCAATGAACGCGGCCCAGTGAGCGTCGGCGTCGGCGGTGGCACCGGCGGTTTCGGATCGGGCGTGGGGGTCGGTATCGGTTTCAATCTGGGCGGCAAGCCCAAGGACCGAATCGCAACACAGATGTTCGCCAACATCCGCGCAGGGGACGGCACCGTGCTCTGGGAAGGTCGCGCCAGCGTGGAAGCCAAGCAGGGCTCGCCCATGGCCGAGACCCAGCTCAATGCGACCAAACTTGCACAAGGCTTGTTTACCGGCTTTCCCGGTGAGTCCGGAGCGACTATCAGCGTGCCATGACCCACGCCAGCACCCCCAGCATCACCGCCGCTTTCGATTCCGGAAACATCGTCAACCATGGCCTGACCCAATTGCCCGATGGCAGCTGGCGCGCCGAGCTGTCGATCCGCAAGGACAGGGAATCGGAATTCTTTCAGTGGTTTCACTTTCGCGTCGCGGCGCAACCGGGCACTGATCTGGAGCTGGTCATCACCGGCCTGAAGGAATCGGCCTATCCCGACGGCTGGCCCGGCTATCACGCCTGTGTCAGCGAGGATCGCGACTATTGGGGCCGGGCCGAGACCAGCTATGACGCTGCGGCAGGCGCGCTGACCATCCGCCACCAGATGGGGACGGGCGTTGCCTGGTTTGCCTATTTCGCGCCCTATTCGATGGAGCGGCATCACGACCTGATCGCCGAGATGGCGAGCCGCCCCGGCGTCCAGCATCGCGAACTGGGCCTCAGCCTCGACGGCCAGCCGATCGATTGCCTGGAAATGGGTGAGGGGCCGGTACAAGTGTGGCTCTATGCGCGCCAGCATCCCGGCGAATCCATGGCCGAATGGTGGATGGAAGGCGCGCTGGAGAAGCTGACCGATCCTGCCGACCCGCATGCGCGGCTGCTGCGTCACAAATGCACGCTGCACATCGTCCCGAACATGAACCCTGACGGCTCGCTGCGCGGGCATCTGCGCACGAATGCGGCAGGCGTCAACCTCAACCGCGAATGGCACGAGCCGAGCGCCGAACGCAGCCCGGAGGTCCTGTGCGTGCGTGACGCGATGGACGCGAGCGGCGTACACTGGGCAATGGACGTGCATGGCGACGAGGCCATCCCGCATGTGTTCATCGCCGGGTTCGAAGGCATTCCTTCCTGGAGCGAGGATCAGGGTGCTCGTTATGATCGCTATCGCGATCTGCTCGCCGCGCGCACGCCGGATTTCCAGACCGCCAGGGGCTATCCCAAGGCAGGCGCGGGCCGGGCGAACCTCTCGATGTCGACCAACCAGCTGGCAGAGCGCTTCGGCCCCTCGCATGGCTGCGTGTCGATGACGCTGGAAATGCCGTTCAAGGACAATGACGATCTGCCCTGTCCCGATCAGGCCTGGAGCCCGGAGCGCTCCAAGCTGCTGGCGCATGACTGCCTCGCCGTATTGGCGGAGATGATCGCGAGCTGATCCCGGCCCCGTTCATCGCCATGCAAGGCTGACGGGTGCATGGTCGTGTTCGCGTTGCAACGGAAAGGATTCGCCATGCCCGCTCCCCGTCGCCTGATCGCTGCCGGTCTTGTTGCCTCTGGCACCGCGCTGTTCGCATTCCAGTCGCTCGCGCTGGCCGAGGATGCTCCGGAGAAATCGTCGCGCGTTCCGCCCGCAGAGGTCGTCGGCGAGCCGGTCAGCTGCATCAACCTTGCCCAGATCCGATCGAGCCAGGTCCGCGACAATCAGACGATCGATTTCATGATGGCGGGCGGCAAGGTCTATCGCAACGCGTTGCCGCAGCAGTGCGGATCGCTCGGGTTCGAGCGATCCTTTACCTATTCGACTTCGCTGACCCAGCTCTGCAATGTCGATATCATCACCGTGCTGCAGAATGTCGGCGGCGGCCTCCAGCGTGGAGCGAGTTGCGGCCTGGGCCAGTTCACGCCGGTCAAGCTGATCAAGCAGCCCAAGGGCGGCTGATCACACGTCATCGTCGGAAATCATTTCGACGCGATCGAGTTCGCCCGTCCTCGAGGCGACCGTAACAGCCACTGCCGCATCTCCGGTGATGTTGGGCGTGGTGCGGATCATGTCCATGATGCGATCGACCCCGGCGACCAGCGCGATCGTCTCCAGCGGGACGCCGACCGAACCGAAGACCAGCGCCATCATGATCAGGCCCGCGCCGGGAATGCCTGCCGCGCCCACGGCACCCAGGGTCGAGGTGAACGCGACCATCGCATAATCGCCCCAGCTCAGGTCCACGCCGAAAATCTGCGCACCGAACAGCGTGGCAAGGCAGAGATACATCGCCGTGCCGTTCATGTTGATCGTGGCGCCCAGCGACACCACGAAGCTCGATACGCTGGTCGATACGCCCAGATTGCGCTGGGTGCAGCGCAGCGTAACGGGCAAAGTGGCATTGGATGAGGCGGTCGAATAGCTGACGGCGATCGCATCGATCATGCCGCGGAAGAAATCGATGACCGGCAGCCTCGCGACGAAGCGGATGATCGCCGAGTACATCAGCAGGATGATGATGGCGCAGCCGATATAATTGAGCGCCACCAGTTTGGCGAGCGGGACCAACCCTTCAAAGCCGAAGGTCCCCGCCACCCAAGCCATCAGCGCGAACACGCCGAACGGGGTGAGCTCCATCACGACGATGGTGACCTTCTGCATCACGACGGCGCCCGAATCAAAAATACGGGCGACCGGCGCGCCATCCTCCTTGGCCATCAATATGCCGATGCCGAGCAGCAGCGAAAAGACGATCAGAGCCAGCACGTCCGTGGTGGCCATGGCCTGCACGACATGTTCGGGGACCATTTTCAATATGGTGTCGGTGGCGCTCGCAGCGGCTGCCGGGGGCGTATCGGCGGCACCTGCAAGGCTGGCATCCACGCCGCGTCCGGGCTGGACCAAGGTGCCCATGGTCAGCCCCAGAACCGCGGAAAGCTGGCCAGTGACCAGAAACAGCAGCATCGCTCGGCCACCGACCGATCCGAGCTTGCGGATGTCGCCGATCGATGCGACACCGGCGACCAGCGAAAAAAAGATCAGCGGCACGACCAGCATCTTGATCGCGCGGATGAACAGGTCGCCGATCCATTTGATCGATGCCGCGCCTTCACCCCAGATCAGGCCGGTGATGACCCCCAGAACCAGCGCCGCGATGACGCGCTGCCATAACGGAATGCGAAACCACCAGGCCAATATGCGTCCCCCAATGCGCGTGAACCGCCCCGGAACACAGGCCACGTCAGCGCAGCAGAGGGGCGGGCGTCGTCAACTTAACGCAATAATGGCGAAACAGGTTGCGAAACCCACGCCGATGGTCAGCGGAATCCCCGCCTTGAAGAAATCGGTAAAGCGGTAATTGCCCGCCGCATAGACCAAAGTGTTGGTCTGGTAGCCGATCGGCGTTGCGAAGCTGGCCGATGCGGCGAACATCACCGCGATGACCAACGGGCGCGGATCGATGCCCAGATCGGTGCCCAGCTTGATGACGATCGGCGTCACCAGAATGGCGACAGCGTTGTTGGTGATGATCTCGGTCAGCATCACCGACACCACATAAACCACGAAAACGACGGCCCAGGTGGGCGCTTCCATCAGGAGTGGAGCCAGCGCGTCGACCACCATGGTGACGCTGCCCGCCTGTTCGAGCGCGACACCAACCGCCAGCATTCCGAAGATCAGCACCAGCACATTGCCGTCGATGCTGCTCCAGGCCTCTTCGGCATCGATGCAACGCGCAATCAGGATGAAGCCCACTGCCAGAATGGCCGCGACTTCGATGGCCAGGACATTCAATGCGGAGAGGATCACCACCGCTGCCAGCGCACCGATG